>DUZM01000258.1 GCA_013349485.1 Candidatus Hydrogenedentota bacterium
GGTAACGGATCGCGGCAAACGTGGTAGTATCCAAGTAGAGATGGCGCGGGCAGTTGATTTCCTCGAAGGGTAACGACGCTATGTTTGACCACGGTGTTCGCGTGCGCGTGTTCCTGTTCGCGGGCATCTGCGCCCTCTTCGCGTGGGGCTGCCCTGACGACGCGTGCGATTCGCCCGATGGGGCCTACTGTCCGGTTCCGGGGGCATACACGGTGGCCGCGCCCAAACGACTCGTGCTGTACGATCCGGATCGCGACCACAATCTTTCAATCAAGATATATCATCCGGAGGAAGCAGGTCCCTTCCCGGTTATTTTGTTTTCGCATGGCGCGGGCGACTCGAAAGAAGGCGCGCCGTTGCTCACGCGGTTCTGGTGCAGCCACGGCTACGTCTGCATTCATCCGTCGCACTTCACTGAGGAGGAAGGCACAATCCCGTCCTACAGCCTTGCCCGGTTCAAACTCGAGTTCGAGTTGCTCGACCTGTTGGGGCCGCTGGCCTGGTACGACCGCGTGCGCGACTTGACCTACATAGTGGATTCGTTCGGCGAGCTTGTCGAGTTAGAACCGGCATTGGCGGGCAAAATGGACACGGCGCGGATTGGCGTCGGCGGGCACTCGCTAGGCGGCTACACGGCATTGCTGGTCGGGGGCGTCCGGGTTCGGGACCCGCTGCTGGGCGATTTCATCGAATACTCAGACGGGCGCGTTGGGCCGATCCTGGTTATGTCCGGACCCGGCAATGACGACAACGAATTAGTCGAAGAGTCCTGGGCGCCACTGACGGGGCCCATGATGGTGATGGGCGGATCGCGCGACCCCGGCTTCTTCGGCGTCGCCATGGGCATACCGTCATCATGGCGGATGGAACCCTTCGAGTACGCGCCCGGCACGGACAAGTACAGTGTCTTTTTCGAGGGCGCCCGCCATCTATCGTACCTGGGACCGATGTCTATCGACGAGGACGCATACTGGTTCGATCAGTGGCCCGGCTCGCCGCGCGACCAAGCTGCCGCCGTCCTCCGCCCGGAATCCGCGGCGTTGGCTCAAGGGGCCATTTTCGGGGACGTAGCCGTGGCAAGCCTCGCGTTCTGGGACGCCTATCTGAAGGATGCGCCGGACGCAATCGCGTTCCTGCGATCGGGCCAACTCGAGGCGCGCAGCGCCGGAACCGTGTCGATCGAATGGAAATAGCGCGTCCCCCTACGCATATTCAGAACTTACGCGCGGATTTGGGACTGTCTCGATTGCCTTGAGAATCGACTGGGTTTTGTGTAGAAGGATACAGACTGAGACGGGACAGGGACGCCGGCATGTCCAAAGATACCATGACGTCGCGGGAACGTTGGCTGGCGGTGTTGAACCGTGAGAAACCCGATCGAATTCCCATGGACTACTGGGCCACGGAAGAGGCCACCCGGAACTTGTGCGCGCATCTCGAGTGCGATTTCGATGAAGCATGCACGCGCTTGCATATCGATCGGCGGCTGACGGTCGGCGGCAAGTACGTAGGACCTCCGTTGGCGGAAGAGACGAACGTCTTCGGCATAAAGACCCGCCTCGTGGACTATGGTGCAGGGCGCTATGCCGAGAGCGTCAATGCGCCATTGGCTCGATACAACTCTGTTGTAGAAATCGAGGCGCACTACACGTGGCCGAGTCCGGACTGGTGGGACTACTCGCACCTGCCCGAGACGGTCAAGGGCAACGAAGATTGCATCGTTCAAGGCGGCTTGTCTGAGCCCATGTTGACGTACAAGCGGCTTCGGGGCGAGGCACAGGCGTTCATGGACCTACACGTAAATTCGGACATTGTCCATTACTGTCTCGGCAAATTGTTTGCGCTGGCCTATCAGGACGCCTTGCGCATCTTCGAGACCATCCCGGGCGTCGTGTCGATAACGTACGTTGCCGAGGACCTTGGCGGGCAGGAGGGGCTGCTGTACTCGCCCGAGCACATCCGCGAGTTCTTCCTGCCCGGCATGAAGCGGATGATGGACTTGACGCGGCAGCACGGCTCTTTTGTCTTCACCCATTCCGACGGCGCGGTTCGCGACATCATCCCCGATCTGATCGACATCGGCATGCAGGTGTTGAATCCGGTTCAGTGGGTGTGTCCGGGCATGGAACGTGAAGGACTGAAACGGGATTTCGGCGACCGCATCGTCTTCCACGGCGCAATGGACAATCAACGCACGCTTCCGTTCGGTACAATCGACGATGTGCGGCGAGAGGTCCTCGACAATATCCGCATACTCGGCGCTGGCGGCGGTTACATCCTCGCCCCGTGCCACAATATCCAGTCTATCACACCGCCCGAGAACATCGTGGCGATGTACGAAACGGCGTACGCGGCGTCAAGCGCCGTCTGAAATAGGGGTCGGGCGCGGATGGCCGGCCCGGGCGCAGATGGCGTCAAACAGCGCCGAGACGCACTCGACGCCTTGGTCGTCGAAGTTTTTGGGATTGGCCCAAAACTCCGCGAGTCGGCCCCGGCCCTCGCGCTCATAGATAGCGATCTTGAGCATCATTTGGGCCTTGTCAAGGGCTCGGACGAGCTTGGCCTCGGGACTTAATGCCTCGTGGAGCTCTCGATGCCAGGCCGCGTATATCCGGGGAAAGCCCGCGAACAGATCCTCGATTACGGCTTGTTCTGCATGTTGCTTGCCCTCTTTGAGATAGGTGTCGCCGTACGGCATAGGGATATCCATCAACTTCGCCTCGGACAAGTCATGGATAAGTGCCATCGCGAGGGCCTTGCTTCGGTCAAACTGGGTTGGGTGTTCCTCGACAAAGAGCAGCGTAAGCAGCGCGACAAAGTGGCTGTGGGCCGCCACGGACTCCGGCTCAGGCACCCCGCGGAGTACATAGCCCGCGCGGGGCACCCGATCCAGCGGATGGATCGACTCAAACAACTGTACGACCCGCTCCGAGAACGTTTCTTGTGTTCTGTCCATCGATCCCGCCATATGAAAGCGCAGACGAGCCCAAGTACACGCGTCCTCAAGCGATGCGCGACGTCCTATTTCCCCTTCTGGATTGCAGCAAGGGCCTCGATGTAACACGCCTCGGCTTTTGCGTAATCGGCGCCGTCAATGGCGCTGTCGGCGGCGGCCGCCTTTTCACGCACCGTGGGCAACCATTCGGGTTCGCCCTTCGCTTCCGCGAACATACGTTGAACGGCGGGCACGTATGTCGTAACGAGTTCTTCGTGAGCCGTCATTGCCTTGTTGAAGTCCTCCGGGGCGATCGGTCGGCGTGCGGCAATGGGCAGCAGTTCGGGAAACGGCGCGTGCGGCTCCTTCTGATACCAGTACGCGACGCTTGCGTAGTCGTTGGCAAAGTCGTTGCCGTGTCCGTGTTCGATGGACATGCGCACCGATTTGTGGAACCGAATCGGGTCTTGCACGTACCACCGATACATGGCGTTCAACCCTTTGTATTGCTCGCCGTCCCTGTTCTCGACGAGCAAGAACCCCGTGTACGGGCCCGCGTATTCGACATTCGGGCCGGCGCCCCCGCCGAATACCTCTTCGGTGCCCGTGCCGTGCTGCGACGGCGGCCATGTGTCGCCGTCGATGAACATCATGTCATCACCTTCCCCATACCAGCCGCCCTGTACGTTGTTGACTTCGAGGAATAGACCCGCGATGTGACCCTCGCCTTGCGCCTCGAGCATGACGTAGTTTTCGTCCCCGGTGAGATTCAGATTGGGTTCCTTGTTTTCCATGGTCTTCTTGACGGCGTCGCTGACGACAGTCAAGTTCTCGCGGCGCCATTGGGCGTGAAAACGGCCAATGGCGTTATCGGGCGGGGCATCCAGTTCCTCATAATCGATGTGATACCAGAGGGCGGCAGGCAGTCCGCCGAGCCAACGCTCGCTCTGGTTCTCGATCTCGATACGGGCGCCTCGGGCGAACGGCATCGGAAAGTAGCAGTTGTAGCCGTTGTTTGCGTGGAGCGGCCCCGAGCCCGCGTTGACGGCTACCATCAGCGACGCGAATCGTCGGACCGTGCAGTTGCCGATGCAGAAGAAATCCCCAAACGGCGCCTCGACGCTCGGCGTGTCCTCGCCGTCCCAAAACATTCGCAGGACGGCGTCCCGGTAGTCCCACAGCGCCGGCGTGATCATGGTGAAGTAGATGTGATTGATGACTCCTGGACCCCCAATATCCGCGAGCACTCTTGTCTCGCCCGGCGCGATGCCGACGGCATCATAGTTGCCGCCGGTCCGATCCCAGCTTGACGCCCGTTTTGTGCGTCCCGTGCGGATTCGGGCCATTTCGTGCCAGATTGCGTTCAGCATGACTTTCTCCTTTAAAGCTTCTTCCCTGCTTCGGTTCCCTTGACTATCGAGGAAGCGGGATTCTACCACAGACCATGGCGCGTTGTTCCAGTCTGCGCGCGGCGTTCGGCAATGGGCCTTCCCCGGGCTCGCAACGCAACCGTAACGGGACGGCAGGCGGGGTATTCGACGGGCATAAAAGGGGGTGGAGATGCCGAGAGGGGGCGCCCGGCATCTCCGGTGAGGTGCGTCACTCTAACATGTGTGTCAGAGATCCGCAGAGGATTAGACATCCTCTCTTCGGGGGAAGATCCTAAAATATTTTCCGTAGCGCGATCAAACCGGCCAACACGATCAAAACCACCAGCAGCGCAAGTAGTCTGGGTGCCGGAAAACCACGCGGCGCCGCATCCTGCTCACGGACCCTGCCGACCGGATCTTCCGGTTCCCTCGCGATACGTTCAACTGTCGTTCCGTCCCCGCGCTCAAGGAGCTTCGTATTCACGATCGCATGCCGCTGCGTTTGATCGTGCGCCTCGTTTCTGGCGGCTGTCGCCGCTGAGCCGCTGGTTGCATCAGGCGCCTCGCCCTCCGAGGTCGGTGCCTCAGGCCCAACGATCGCCTGCCGCATAGCGGCGACTTCGCGAAGAACCCGGTTCACGGCGCCCGGATCGCGCCCGGTCAACTCTTGTTCTACGCCGCGCGGCGCTTCCGGCTCGTCGCTTGATTCAACCGCGGCGACGCGCTTGCCCGTGTTTTCGAGCGCTCGTCGCTCACGATCTGCGCCGTCGGGCGCTGCAAGGCCGACCGGCGAACCGGCCGACGCATCCTCGTCTCGCGTCGGCGCCTGCTCGCCCGGCTCCCCGAGACTGACCGCAAGTTCGCTACCCTGAGAAGCGACTTTCTCGCCCGCCGGCGAGGCAAGTGTCGTATTGGTGATTTCCAGGGTCGTTTGGGTCTCTGCCGACTGGGGCCGCCTTTTCAGAACGATGCGGGCGACTTCGCCGCTTCCGAAACTCTCGCGATTAAGGCCCATTAGGACGACAGCCGACTCGCCTGGGCGGATTTCGTTCCATTGAACCTGCTTGCCCGCCGCCGCGGCCACCGTCCCCGCGACCACGGACTCGAGGCTCAACACGGCCGGGTCGTATTCCAGGCGAAAGTCCAACGCCGCAATGTTAGCCTTGATGTCTCCATCGAGGAAAACAGTCAGTGTAATTCTGCTCTGTTCAACTGTAGATCCCCCGAGCCGCAACACACCCCCCGCTAGAGCTCTGGTCGGCGTCAGACTTAGCAGCGCCGACACCGACACACTAAGTGCGATGTATATCGGTCGGCTTTTTCGCACGCAGGCTTGTCCGCCCCAGTGTGCATAAGAGTCTAGCCCAATGCCGTTGCCCTGTGCAATAGAGCCCCGACGCCGATCACCGTTCGCGCCCATATTCGCAACCTGTTTTATATCAAGTACTTGTCTTTGCTCCACCTGCGCGCATTGCTCTTTAGCGTGTATGGAGTGGTTTTTCTTATGTCAAACGCCGCGCAAAAATATGTAAGCCCGCTTACAAATAACGACGCGGGGAAATGGCGATTATGCCTTTCCCTGCAACAGGCTGATCTATTCTTAACCAGTCAACCAGCCGCTACTTTGCTGTCGTCTGTTTCTTCTCGGCGCCGGCGGCCTCCGAGTGCTGTCCGGCTTCTTCGCCGGGCGTTTCTTTCGGGTGATGGACGTACGAACTAGGGAAAACCGAAGAAGTCTCCGCGAAGACGCGCCTATCTCCGAAGCAGTAGAAACGGAACAGGAGCCAAAAGAGATAGAGCCACGCCGCCCCTTTCCCGGCCGCGAGCACATAGATCGCCACCTTCTGCTCCGTAACGTCCGTCTGGGCTGCATATGGAAGCACACTTATCACGCCGGGCAAGAATGCGACCAGGGCCGCTACGCCTATCTGAATGGCACGACCTAGGGCATCCATTTCCGGGACCTTCTCGCGACGGCACACCCGGAGCACGAAGAAGGCCATGTAACCGGCGAAGAACACCGTTATAAATGCCGGCCGATTGACCATGGCGTTCCGCTGAGCGACACGGGCCAATTCTTGAATGTGCAGAAAGAACGGCTCCGGCATAAAACCCACAAATAGATACACGAGCCAAACGGCAAAGGTCGGTACACACCACCAATCCGGTGTCTTATTCGGATCGCTCAATCAGGACCTCCTGGGCATGCACTGCAGTTATTGGAGCAAACGCGTCGGGCCAATGTCAACTTAGCTGGCCTAGCCGGTCGCGCCCCTGGGCCAAGCCGGGAGGACGTCCCATCCGGTTGCGCCGCGAGAACGTCTTATTACCAACACTTTTGCCTCGAGGTGGCTCTTTTTGACTGGTTCTACGAAAAGCGCTATCATTCTTTGCTTCAGAGCAGTATTGTGTGTCGGGTAATGAGGCAGTCGAGGAACGGTTCCGTTGGACCTTGTTTGTGAAAAATCGATTCTTCGAGGCGACGTCGAGATTCCAGGATCGAAATCGCACACGATCCGCGCGGTAACGATCGCCGCCCTGGCCGCAGGGGAGAGTGTTATCTCGCGGCCGCTCGACTCCGAAGACGCCCGGGCCGCGGTTCGGGCGTACTCGGACCTCGGTGCGAAGATTGAGCTGGGGCCCGATCGGTGGCGAATCACGGGCACAGGCGGCGCACTCCAACCGCCCGAAAACGTCATTGACGTGGCGAACTCGGGCACGACGTTGCGGATTGCGATGGGTTCGTGCGCCCTGCTTCGCAAGGGAATGGCGGTGCTGACGGGGGATGAGCAAGTTCGCCGCCGTCCCGGGGGGCCTTTGGCACAAGCGTTGATCGACCTTGGCGCGCACGTCGCGTCGACCCGGCAGAACGGCATGCCGCCATTTGTGATCCAAGGTCGGTTGCGCGGGGGCAAGACGACTGTCGAGGGCGTCTCGAGTCAGTACGTCACGAGTCTGCTCCTTAGCGCGCCGCTGGCCGACGGAGATTCGGTCATTCGGGTCACGAACTTGAACGAGCAACCCTACGTGGAGATGACACTGGATTGGCTCGAGCGCCAGGGCGTCCAGGTGCAATACGAGAATTTGGCCGAGTTTCGCGTGCCGGGCGGCCAGTCGTTTCGGGCTGTCGGACGCCGTATCCCGGCCGATTTTTCGTCGGCGACGTTCTTTCTTGCTGCGGGCGCCCTCGGTGAGAACGAGGTGTTCGCGCGGGGCCTCGACGTTAACGATACGCAGGGCGACCGCGCTGTGGTGGACTATCTTTTGCAGATGGGCGCCTCGGTGGTTATCGAGGAGGAGGGGATCCGAGTCAAGGGACACGGGCTCAAGGGCGGCGAATTTGATCTGAACGCCACCCCCGACGCCCTTCCGGCGATGGCGGTGTTGGGCTGTTTCGCCAAAGGAACGACGCGGCTCGTCAACGTGCCGCAGGCGCGCCTCAAGGAAACGGATCGCCTCGCCGTCATGCGCGTTGAACTCGAACGGATGGGCGGCAGGGTCACGGAACTCGAAGATGGTTTAGTTGTTGAGGAATCCGGCCTGCATGGCGCAGACGTTGACGGCCATGGCGACCACCGCGTGGTCATGGCGTTGGCGATAGCGGGCGCCATGCTCGACGGGGAAACGCGGATCCGGGGCTACGAGGCCGCGGCCGTCACGTATCCTGGATTTGCGGACGCGCTCGCCCGAATCGGCGGGAACGTGCGCTTGGCGGAGTAGTTCGAGGCGTTGCGAGCGCTCGCGATGATCGCCGCGAGGCGCGTTGTAGGCGATGATTTTGGGAATGCCTTTGTAGATTTGACTTGCCATGGTCGTGCTCGAGAAACGGAGCACGCGCGGGAATGCGAGCAGGCGTGGGAGTCAAGTCCTGGGGCCGGACGCAACGGAGTAATCCAACGCAAGGAGAGTGGAACAATGCTGGGGTGCAGGTACGGGAAGTTATTTCAGGCGACGGTTGCGGGCGGTTCCTACCAAGAAGGGCTTACAGTGCACCTTCAAGGGGTGCCGCCGGGCTTGTACATCACGGAAGCAGAAATCTACGCGGCGCTCCTCACGCGGAAACCCGGACAAAGTGAGCTGGCCTCGCCGCGTCGCGAACCCGACGTGCCCATTATCTACAGCGGTGTGAACGCGGCAGACACGATGCCGGGGTTCTCGAACAAGGGGTATACGAACGGCACGCCGTTGGTGATCCTAATCCCCAATTGCGACCGGCACTTCGAGCACATCGAGCAGTATCAGGTCACGAACAGGACGCCACGGCCTGGCCACGCATCGTATGCCTCGTATCAGAAATATGGCGAATGGGACGACGCCATCGGCGCGGGCTTCTTTAGCGGCCGGTACACGTCGACGATAGTGGCGGCAGGTGCGGTGGCGCGGCACGTGCTAAAGAAACACGGTATCGAAGTCTTTTCCTACGTTAAGGAAGCGGCGGGCATCCGTGCGCCGGATATGCCTTTGGACGCAGCGCGGGAACGCGTTGACGCATTTCGCGAAGTGCGCCGGAAATACGACCCGATCTATGATTGGGTGTTCACGTCGGGCCGGTTCAATCCCGACATGCGCTTTCTCGAGAAGGCGGCAGTCCTTGCCGAACTCGAGCGGGATCTCGTGGCTATTCGAGAAAGCGGCCCCGA
>DUZM01000242.1 GCA_013349485.1 Candidatus Hydrogenedentota bacterium
GGGAATAATAGCGCTCGGCTGGGTATGCGCGGCTAGCGTTTCGAGAACTGGAACCGTTTGCGGGCGCCGGGCCGACCGTACTTTTTCCGCTCGACTTGGCGCGGGTCTCGGGTGAGGAATCCCGCCCGCCGCAGCGGCGTACGGTATTTCTCGTCGAACGCAACGAGGGCCCGGGCAATGCCGAGACGCAACGCGCCGGCCTGTCCGGACAAGCCGCCGCCGTTGCACCGGGCCCGGACGTCGAACTTGCCCTCGCACCCGATCACTTGGAACGGCTGTTCGGTAACCATCACGAGCACCTCACGCGCGAGGTACTCATCCACGGGGCGGCCATTGACCGTGATTCGGCCGCTGCCAGGCTTCATCCGCACGCGGGCCCTGGCGGCTTTCCGCCGGCCTATGGTGACAATCTCGTTTGTGGCATCTGGCACGGTGTGTTATTGCTCCCTATCTTTTTCGCCGACGACATGCGGTTTCGGATTCTGGGCTTGGTGCGGATGATCCGGGCCGGCGTAGACCCGCACTTTCGTCGCAAGCAGCCGACCCAGACGGTTATGCGGTAGCATGCCCTTGACGGCCAACAGCATGGCGCGTTCGGGATGTTTGGCGACCATCTCTTTATACGTTGTCTCTTTCAAGCTCCCGGGCTGCCCCGAGTGCCGGTAGTACTTCTTCTGCTCGGCCTTTTGACCCGTAACCTTGGCCTTCGCCGCGTTCACAATAATTACGTGATCGCCGCAATCAAGGTACGGCGTGTATTGGGGCTTATGTTTACCGCGCAGCAGGCGCGCGGCCTCGGCGGCGACCCGGCCCAAGACCTTGCCCTCGGCGTCAATGAGACGCCATGCCCTTTTTACTTCCCCTTTCTTGGGGACGTAGGTCTTCACCCTCGTTCTCCTCAGAAAAGTCCACGAAGTACGGCGCCGCCAGCGCGCCGCGCCGTGTTCTTGCAAGGCTTACTGACGCAAACGGGGAGAGTAGCATACCCCGATGCCAAAATCAAATCTCCGACTTGCCTCATAATGAATCTGCTCGAAACGTTTGGCCGATTGGCCGACTTGCCTCGAGACTAAATGCATCCGGAAACGCATCCTTGCCTCAATTAAGAAATCTATGCAGAATGTGTGGATGAAGAAGCGCGCAAGTCAATCGAGCCGATGCCGGAGAATGCCACGACGACTTGATGCAGGAGATACGCGTCCGCGAGATGATTGCGAAGGGTTTGGCTGACAACAGTGCCCCTCGTACAAGAGACGTTAGAGATGCCCGTGCCGACTGCGCACTCTCGAAATGAGGGTTCATTGCCGCTGCGCCGGGAGCCCTCGCATCGGTAAGCTGCAGAGAGCAGGCAATGCGCAAGATGGGGAAGGAGACGCCGTGAGTGAGTGGACGCTTGACATCCAGGATATGTCGTGGGTGGAGCACACCGCTGAGGAGGTGGACTTCGTGATCGAGGCCCTCGAGCTTCGAGGCAGCGAGCGTGTTCTCGACTTGGCGTGTGGGTTTGGCAGACACACTTTGGAACTGGCCCGCAGAGGGTATGCAGTCGTCGGCGTCGATATTACGGCCGAGTACATTGACCATGGGCACGCGCGCGCAAGCGAGGAAGGATTGAGCGCGGAATTCATTTGCATGGACGTGCTCGATGTAACATTCCGCGAAGAATTCGATGTGGTTCTGAACATGGCAGACGGCGCCATCGGCTATTTCAGCACGGAGGAAGAGAACCTAAAGTTGTTCGATGTCATTGCGGACGCGCTGAAGGTAGGCGGGAAACACGTGATGGGCGTGTGCAGCGCCGGTCACGCGATCAAGCATTTCCCCAAACGTCATTGGGAAGCGGGAAGTCGTTCCCTTTCCCTAGCGGACTTCCACTGGAACGCCGATACGGCTCGCATGATTTACAAAGGCCGGGTGCTGAAGTTTGGCGAGGTATTGGAACCTTTCAGCAACGAATTCCCGGATGATGGCGACGCCGGGATTCGTCTGTACACGCTTGAAGAGCTTGACGGGATCTTGCAGCAACGCGGCCTGGCGATAATGGCGGCGTATGGCGCGTACGATACGGCGGTTAGCGCGTCCGATGACCAGCTTATGTTGGTGGTCTGCTCGCAGAAGGTCGGGATTTGCGCATAGACTCCGGCTCGGCAAGTTCTTACGGCGTTTCAGCTCATGGAAATCGGGGATAGTCGGCGTGGTCGGTGGCCACCGAAAAGCGAACGGTGCGGAATCGTCGAGCAGTCAGCACGAAGAGGCGCCGGTGGACATGAATGGACGGCAATGGACGCGATGCCAGTGGCTCGCGTAGAGATCTGATGTTAGAAAGCGCGAACTTCCGTTACCACCATGCGCGCGGCGCCATCTATGGGCGGTTCACGGAGCGGGGCTTGCGGAACCTTATCCTCCCCGTGGGAGCGTCCAAGGAGAAAGTCGCCTACTTGCTGCATTCGGCCGCCAATGTCGTCTGGGCCGAGCCATTGCACTCCGCCCTCGCGCGATATTTCAGCGGCCGCCCCGAGACCTTCGCGGGCATTCCGCTCGACCTCGAAGCAGGTACGGCGTTTCAGCGGCAGGTCTGGGAAACGGCGCGGCGAATTCCTTGGGGCGCGACAACGACTTACGGTGAATTGGCGTGTTTGATGGGGCGCGCCAGAGGCTCCGCGCGGGCCGTCGGCCAGGCGCTCGGCGCCAATCCCGTATCGATCCTTGTGCCGTGCCACCGGATTCTGGCTTCGGGCGGCGGCCTGGGCGGGTTCTCGTGCGGGCTGGACTGGAAACGCGAATTGCTGCGGCTCGAGGGGTATCGTTTCTGAACGCGGCAAGATGCCGCGTGTGCACGGAGAGGCAAATCCCTTCAAGAATTCAGGCTGATCACGTGGGGGCTATCGCGACCATCGGACATCGGCGTGTTTTGGCGCCGGAAGAGTCTTGTAGGCGGAAACGCGCTCGAGCCAGGTGGTATCGAGACGCAAGTAGCGATCGGCGCGCAGGCTTTTTGCTGGGGCCACGTCGAGCGCCTGTCGCGCGCTTGAGATAAGCGGGCGGAAATAAGAATCGGGGTCGCGGTCGCCGTCTTCGGCGTCTCGGCCCGATTCGGCTTCGAGATCGCTCGAAATCTTTCTGCGCTCGAGCGCGGCGCGGATCCTGTTTCTCCGCTCTGTGCTCGGAGCGGTGTTCTTTGCGGCTCCTTCGATCACGTCGACGGGGTCGGTGCCGTATTCGTAGAGGTAAACGGGCCCATAGACGCCGGTGCCGACGTCGACCTCGTCGAAATAGAGGTCCGTGCCGTCCTCGTAATCGAGCAGGGCATCCATCCAATCGAACGGCAGGTACGACTCATAATCATTCGCGCCGAATACGCGGCCTTCCGAGAAGCCGTCATTATAGCCGTCCGACCAACCGCCATCGAGACACTCGATGTGCTCGTCGGAAGCAAGAAACGCGAGGTAGTCGGGCCAAAATGCGCTGTCGTAGCCTTCACTGAAACCAATGATGAACGCGTAGCGATATGAGGTGAAATAGCCGTCATTGTACGCCCACCAGACGCCGTCCCAATACCCGGCCTGATAGGTGCTTTCTTCAATGAAGGGAATTGTGCTGCCCTGGTAGTAGATCGGGCCGAAATCCACGGTGTCGTAGCTGTCGTCATAGCCCTGCCAATACCAATCGTCCTCGGCGAACCCATCGTCGAACCCAAGATCGTACCACATTTTGCCAGGGTCGCTGGTCGGCGGCAAGTGACCCGAGCCGGGTGTCCAGATAGCGTAGTCCCATTCGGGGCAGCCCGCGCTCAGCAGCGCCACGGCGGCAAGCGCCAGAATCAAGCGCATCGGGACGTACGGCGTGTTGGCGGGGCGCATGGTCTTTTACCTCGTTCGCCTGCTCCGGCCCGCCGAGCTGGCCGAACTGCGAGGCGTTGCTCGCGATCCCGCGGTCTGACGCGTTCGCCCCGCGGAGACTTCGGGAGACGCCACCTCATTTGGGCGGACTTCCCTGGGGGTCGGGGCCGGAACGGAACGGCTGGGCGACGAGGGCGCGGGCTCAGGCGCAGTCACTTGCCGTGGAGCGGGACGCGGGTCCGGCGCCGGCCCCGATACGGCGGTGCGGTTCGAGGAAGTCCGCTGCCCCGACGTCATCGTGCGCGGTCGCACGGCTTGTGTAGTACTAGTCGAAGCGGCAGATCGTTCGGGCGCGCGCGGCAGCGTCCGAACAGCCCTGCTCCCAACGCTGGTCGAAGTCGCGCGGGTACGGTCAGGCTGCACATAAACTGGCGTGGTCGCAGCCGGTTCCGCCGTCCGGGCCGGCGTGCGGGCGGCGATCGGCGTGCCCGCCTCGTACGGCCGCTCCGGCCAAGACGGCGTGGACGCGGCCCGCGTCGAACGGCCGGCAGCGGTGCGGGACGCCGGGCCATCGCCTGGCTCGACGACAACCCTTGATGACGTTCTGGCGCTTGTTTCGCTTGCGGTGCTTGAGCTGCTCGAGGCGCGCGTCTCTCGCTCGGGCGGCGTATAGCTGGCCATTTCCAGCGCCCGACGGCCGCCGCTTTCAGGAGGGGTTACCGGCGGCTCGTCCACGCGCACGGTGTGCATGCGCGCCGAGCGCCTACTCTCATCCCTCGAGGTCTGTATGCGCAGAGGTTTCGTGATGCGGGCCTCGTATCGGTCTCGCCCTCGGTCGGTTTCAAGGCGATCGATCCGGCTCGCCACGGTTTGTTTGTCCGGGCCGATGGTGTCGGGGCCACGGATCACCCGCCGCGGCGTATAATCGCGCGTGCGGGCAGCCGGGCCGCGGATTCCGGCCCTGCGGCCCCGGTAGGTGGGCGCGCAGATGTCCCAGAGCCATACGTCGCGGCCGCCGATACCGGTCACGATATTGGGCGTGCACGCGTATACGACCGATGGGCCGAACAGCAGGTCATCCGCGAGGCAGTACGAGGCCGCAGCCATGCTCAGGTAGAGGCCGCCCACCGAGTATGAAACGCTCGTGGTAACCGTGACGGGGCGGTCCCATGGGTCCAAAGGACACCAAACGAAGCTCGGCCCACACCGGACGGCTGCGACCCAGGCGGGCGACCACACGTCGCGATACGTCCATAGCCAGCCATAATGCGGCTTGTAAACCCAACGGCCGTAGTGACAGGTCACGTAGCTGAACGGATAGGCGCCGACCCATACGTATCCACAAGCCGGCACGTAACTCCAATGGCCATGCCGGTACGGCACATAATCGACGACGACCGTCGGGCGCCAGTAGTCGCCGCCGTCCATATAAATCCAATCGCCGTATAACGCGAGGTCGACGCCGCCAATGGGGGGCGCGTCACGGAATACCTTCGGGGCCTCCGGCGCGCGCCGCAGCAGGTCCACCCGTTCGGAGTTCCAGGCATCGAACGCGTCCTGGCCATATTGATCGGCGGGTACCGGTACAGACGGCAGCAGCCCCGGATCGACGTAGGTGCGCTGGTTCTCCTTGAGGACCACCCGACCGCCGCCAGCGGTCTCGACGGTTGCCTGCCCCCAGCGCACCGTGACGGTCGTTGCGCCGTTGGCGAGCACATCGATCCGGGCCAAGGCGTCTTTCTCGACGTCTACCTTGCAGGCGGGGGTATCGATTCGGACGTCGCCCGTGCTGCGTCGGATGCGGTGGACATAGAACGCGCCCGTCCACGCGCGCACGGTTGCTTCGGGCGGCAACGACAGGATCTCCGCTTTGCTGCCGTCGGCCATGCGCAGAAACGTGCCGCCGGACATCTCGAGTTCGAAGAACCCGTCGTCGTCCACCCATAGGACGTCGCCGGGCAGAATGAGCGTATTGATCGACGCGTGGCTCCATGCGGCGTCTTCGCGCCCCTTGACCATGCCGCCGCCGGCGTCATAGCTGACGCGGGCGTGCAAAAAATCCTGGCCTTGGGCAGAAAGCGTCGCAAGTGTCGTCGCAGCAACGACTAACAGCAAGATGGGCCTCCATTGAAGCGTTTTCATGGCCGCACCCTCCAAATCGTTCCCTTTTCATTTGTACATGACGAGCTATCGGAACGGAAAATTCACTATTCAACGGATTTAGGGTATCATAGCAAACGCAGCGAGTGGCCGAGGCGCCAAGCAAGTACGATTGCCACACGCACCGCGTTGCGCCGCCAATCTGCAAAATGGGGAACCTGAATGTCTCTGCGGGTAAAGGTTGAACTGGTCCTTTTTATCGTAGTCAGTTTGGTTGTGGGGCTCGGCTACGGCATTCAGCGGCAATACATTCTACCCAAGTTCCTCAAACTCGAGGAAACGGATGCGGCCCAAGACGTCGTGCGGGTACGCGAGGCGATCCAGCGACAAATCGAGCAACTCGACACGTTGTGTCAGGAATGGGCGGCGAGACCGGACGTTCGGCGACTGCTCGAGCCGGACGCCGGGGGCGGCGAGCAAGGCGGACCCGGCACGGTAGACCTTGTCGGCGACGACCTCAACATCGTTTGCGTGATCCGTGCGGATGGCGAGGTCGCGTGGCGAGCGACGATTGATCCGGCCACGCAGAAAGCCGTAATGATTGCAGGGTTCGGGGAAAAAGCGTGGCCCGCTTCGCACCCACTTCTTTCGTTCAACGCGCCGGATTCATCGACCCGGGGCGTCTTCTCGGCCCCGGAGGCGCCGGTGCTGGTTGCGTCGCGGCCCCTGACGGCGGGCGATGAACCGGAGGCCCCTGCTGGCACTCTTGTCATCGGCCGGTTGCTTGACGAACGCCTCCTCCGCAAGATGGTTAAAGGGGCGTATCTCGGCTTTCGCATCTGGTCGGCCAAGGCGTCGGGATTTCCCGAGGAAGAACGCGCCGTGCTTCGCCAGCTTGCCGACAGCGGCTCGTCGCACTATATCCGCGCGTTCAGCGACATGTTTATCGTGTACACTACGTATCTTGACATCGAAGGTGCGCCGGCGTTTCTGCTCCGGGCCGACGTGGATCGTGCCCTTCTCGCCAGGGCGGAAGGCGCCATGCGGGAGGGCTTGCTCGCACAAGTCGGGATAGGACTTGCGGCCCTGGTGGTTCTGGTCGTGTTGTTTCGCCGGGGGGTCATGAACTCACTGAGTCGTCTGACGGCGCATACCATCGCTATCGGGAAGACCAACGACCTTTCGGCGCGGCTGAACCTCGAGCGCAACGACGAAATCGGCACGTTGGCCAGCGAATTCGACCGCGCGGTGGCGCGACTCGATGAGGACATTCGAGAGCGCGAGCGCGCCGAGGAGGCGTTGCGCGAGAGCGAAGAGCGTTACGCCCTCGCGGTCGAGGGCGCCCATGACGGGCTGTGGGACTGGAATCTTCGTACGAATGAGATCTATTTTTCGCCACGCTGGAAGTCGATGCTGGGCTACGACGACGCAGAAGTCCGCCGCGAACCCGAGGACTGGTTGAGCAAGGTCCATCCCGAGGATCGGCCGCTCGTGTTGGCCAGTCTCGACGCCCATCTGAAGGGCACATCCGCGCACTTCGAGTCCGAGTACCGCATCCGGCACAAGGATGAGTCGTACTTGTGGGTGTTGTGCCGGGGTCTCGGCGTCCGCGGCGAGGACGGTGAACCGACCCGGATGGCCGGTTCGCAGACGGACATTACGCCGAGAAAACGGATCGAAGAGCAACTGACCCATCAGGCGTTCCACGATGAATTGACGGCACTGCCCAACCGCGCCTTGTTCCTGGATCGACTCGGGCAGGCACTGAGACACGCCGAGCGCCACAAAGAGTACACGTTCGCGGTGCTGTTTCTGGACTTGGATCGGTTTAAGGTGGTCAATGACGGTCTTGGCCACCTGGTGGGCGACAAGTTGCTCACGTCGATTGCCAACAAGCTGACGGCGTCGTTGCGCGCCACGGACACCGTGGCACGAAGCGACGGCACCGTGGCGCGTTTCGGCGGCGACGAGTTCGTCATTCTCTTGGACGAGATACGGGACGTGAGCGACGCGACGCGCGTGGCCGAACGGATTCAGGAGATTCTCAAACAGCCGTTTCAAATCGACGACCACGAGGTCTTCACATCCGCCAGCATCGGCATCGCCATGGGGGCGTCCGGCCGGCATTCCGCGGTCGAGATTCTGCGCAACGCCGACACCGCCATGTACCGTGCGAAGGCCCACGGCAAGGCGCGGTACGAGGTCTTTGATGCCGATATGCACGCCAAGGCGCTGACGCGGCTTCAACTCGAGACCGATTTGCGCCGCGCCACCGAGCGCAACGAATTCGTCGTCTACTACCAACCCATCATCTCGCTCGAAACGGGTCGGGTCGAAGCCTTCGAGGCGCTCGTGCGGTGGGAACACCCGACCCGCGGCACGGTTTCGCCGCTCGAGTTCATCCCCGTTGCCGAGGAAACGGGCATGATCGTGCCCATCGGACAGGCCATTCTCAGCGCTGCCGCACGGGACGTCCGGATTTGGCAGCAAACCATGCCCCACGCGGAAAACTTGTGTGTGAGCGTAAACCTTTCGGTACGGGAGTTTTCGCAACCCGACCTGGTCGAATCGATCCAACGCACGCTCGATGACGCGGGACTTGACCCGCGCTATCTCAAACTCGAGATCACCGAGAGCGCCATTATGGAAAACGTCGATTACGTGTTCAGCACCCTTACACGGCTAAGAAAACTGGACATCGCATTGGCCATCGACGATTTCGGCACTGGATACTCGTCCCTGAGTTATTTGCACCGGTTTCCAATGAATACGCTCAAGATCGACCGCGCCTTTGTCCGAGACATGCACGTCGCCGCCGAACACCACCAGATTGTCAAGACCATCCGGATGTTGGCGGAGAGCCTCGGCATGAACGTCATCGCCGAAGGCATCGAGAACGAGGACCAACTCCGGCAACTCCGGGACCTCGGTTGCGAATACGGCCAAGGCTACCTGTTCTCGCCCCCGATAGACACCAAAGCCGCCACCGACCTCCTCGCGCCCA
>DUZM01000196.1 GCA_013349485.1 Candidatus Hydrogenedentota bacterium
ATACCTTCCCGACCTCCCCCGTTAGGCGCAACCGGCCCCTGCCAAGAAGGTCTGCGGTATGCGGTAAGGGCGAACGGCGTCAGGAATCTGCTAAACTCAACCGCGCAGATGTACGGCCCAACGGTTTTGAGAAACGACTGCGCGAAAGGGAAAGCGGTGTCACATCCGATATCCATCGTTATCCCGGCATTCAATCAGGTACAGTGCTGCCGCGAGTGCGTAGCATCGGTTCTGGCCAATACCCGACGCGCCCACCAACTCATCTTAGTGGACAACGGTTCGACGGACGGCGCCGGGGCGTTTTTCGACGCAATTCCCGGCGCAACGGTTGTCCATTCGAAAACGAACCTCGGGTTTGCGGGGGGCGTCAATCTGGGGCTTCGCGAGGCCGAAGGCCACGTCGTACTGCTCAACAGCGACACGCTCGTCCCCCAAGGCTGGCTCGAGCGCCTCGAACGGGCATTAGTGCGTTCTGACGATATCGGCATGGTGGGCCCGATGACCAACTACGCGTCGGGTTGCCAACTCATCCCGGATCTCGACTTAAGAACCCTCGACGAGATATCGGCGTTCGCGGCCAAACTTGCCCGGGATAAGGCCCGGACCATCCTCGACGTCAACAGACTGGTGGCGTTTTGCATCCTGATCCGTGACTCGGTCGTCCGCGAGGTCGGGCTGTTCGACGAATCCTTCGGGATCGGCAACTTCGAGGACGACGACTACTGCGTTCGCGTGTTGCGGGCGGGCTATCGGCTGTGCGTCGCGGAGGACTGTTTCATTTTCCACTACGGCCATCGCACGTTTGACGCGTTGGGCGTAACGCGCGAACAACTCCGTTCGTTGATAGATGAAAACGAAGCGACGTTCGTGACGAAATGGGGTGAATTCGCCCACGCGCGCGCCCTGGCCGAGCAATTAAACGTCCGGGCGCGCAATGCCATGCAACAAGGCGACCAGGCAAAGGCGCTGCGGTTCTTAAAGGAAGGCATCGAGGTCTTCCCGGCGTTCGAGCAAAACTACAATGACCTCGGCGCTCTGCTTTGGGATATGGGGGAAGGCGACCGCGCCTACCAATGCTTTGTCCAAGCCCTCAGTCGGAACCCGGAAAACCAAGAGGCCCGGGACAATTTGCTGGAAGCGGCCCGCGCGCTCGGGAAAGAAGATGATGCCAAAGCATTTCTCGGAGAGCGCCTGAGGAAGGGGCTAAGAAGGGATTATTCGTGAGTTTCGCGTCAGCGCGAGTGATAGAGTGACAGAAGCGTGGTTGTTGGGCGCGTTTGGCAAGGTGTGCTAGACTGGCATCCTAGAGGATGTGTCATTGACAGGAGGGCCACCGGATGAAGTTTGACGTCGTGCTGGAACCGTGCGGGGAGGACGGCGGTTATACGGTTCACGTGCCATCGTTGCCGGGATGCGTCAGCGAAGGCGATACTGAAGAAGAGGCCATCGAGAACGTCCGTGAAGCCATCATGTTGTATCTCGAGGCCGTCGAAGACGACCTTGTGCGTGATGAGCAGGCTTTGGTACGTGAGGTAGTTCTTTGACCCGACTGCCGAGCGTCTCATACCGTGAGGTATTGCGCGCGTTGCGCCGCGACGGCTGGGTAATAGTCCGGCAACGTGGAAGCCACATCCGCGTACAGAAACACGTCGGCGACGAACTTCTCAAGGTTACGGTGCCGGCCCATTCCCCCATCAAGCGAGGGACACTGAGGACGATCCTGCGCTACGCGCGCATGGAGTCGGACCGGTTTCTCGAATTGCTATAGGGCGGAACAGGCAGATCCACCTGCCGTGTAGGTGCGTTATCCGAGCCGTCGTGGTGAGGCACGCAACGTGCAACTCGCTTGTCACAGCTGACACTTTGGGGATCGAAGGCCTCGCGTCTTTGCCTGTGGCAAAGTGTGCGCGCATAGTGCTCGCCTAGACAATCCAATTCGCCCAATCCAACCCCGACGCCGCCCTCAAGAAGGTGCTGTTCGCCGTGCACAATCAGAAAAACGCACCTTATTCGACGCAGCGCTTCGAGAAATGAGCCGCCGGTAGTAGGGAAAACAAAATCGTTGTCCTCTGCCGAAAGCGTTAGTACATGCTGGACGATTAGTCCGCTGCTCAGGGCATGGGCTCTTCGCTTTCAGTCGGAAGATTACGCCAAGTCGCGGCCTCCGCCGGGGTCATCAATTCGCCACTATCGGCCGGCTTCCCGTCTCTGTACGTATATAGAACCAGAGAATCGGGGCCAGCAGCAGCGTTGACGTGGAAATAGGACATCGACAGCGAGGAAGCTTGGATGATGGCACAGGCCGCCTCTCGCGCAGTAACGTCCGTCAGATGTAGCGTGATGTCATGTGTGCTCGCGAATTCGTCGAGTGGGCGAACCATACGACCATGGCAGTCTAGGTAAATACGCAACTCGCGCTCGGGCAGATGGTTCTCATTGACCGCGCGCTGCAGGGCATCGAAGGCTTCTCTGGCCGAGGCCGACTCGAGGTGCAACGACACTTTGACGTCGAGATTGGTGAGCATTTCCTCGCTGTGTATTTTCTTCGGCATAATGCATATGACGCCATGGATCCGCTTCCATTCGAGGAGCCCCCGGCTCGCTTCGACTATCCGATCCAAAGCGTGTTTCAGCGTCTCATTTCGCTGTATCCGAAACACGATCTTGAAAGGCGGCTCTGTCCTGCCCCTCCCGCCGTAGGTAGGATGGCCCTCGTAGCAGACGGGAACTGGATAGACATGCTTGAGGAGCAACCAAGTCCTTGCCAAGCTGACCTCCGTCTCCTTGCTTCCGGCGTTTTCAAGCGCGTTCACCTGCTCGGCATCTGCCGGAGGCGCCGTCGCCCAACACGGCGCGCCTGAGCAAGCGAGCACCAAAGCCGTTGCGGCAATGATCATTCCGAGTCTTCCCGGTTTCATGACCAGCTTCCTTCTTCTTCTCAACAAACGACTCTTCCATCTTAGCGGTTACTGCGGACATTGAGCCCTGACTTCATATTATAGATCCATGGTGAATAAGTGGAAATCGCAATCAGTCACGTCAGCGGGCTTCTGCGGAATTGTGCGTCTTGTGGATCGTGTCCTTCAATTGTGATCTAAGTTAGCCGCGCAGGAGGCATTAACCCGCGGATAGCGCCGAAGACGGATAAGCGGAGGAACCTTCTTGACTCAAGCGTGCGTGGGTATGCTTTGGGACCTCCCGGAGCGTCTGCTCCGTCGCGCGAGACGTTGAAATGGCCGCACCATTCATTGCGATCGAGCGGGTAGCGAATCTCGTCGCCGGACTCGCCGGGCGTCCGCTCGAGATACTCGGCCTGGCCTTCCATGTATGCCCCGGCCAGCAACGTCTCATCGGCGTTGATCGTGAAACCCGTGCCGCACGTCCATTCCTCGGGGATCGTGACGATTCTGCGCGTATTGTGGCTATCGAGGTGCGTGGCGTGCACCGTTTGGCCGGACAGGTAGAACACCTCGTGCCGCTTCCGCGCCACCACGTCGAACTTGCTCGGACGGTCGGTGACCTGCTCGACTTCGAGTGTCTTCAAATCGACCGCAAATAGCCTGCCGCCCTCCGGTGTGCCGCCCGAAAACAGCATTTTGTCGCCCTTCGCCGTAAACGGGTTCTGGTGAAAATAGAACGTCGCGTTCCCGCCCTCACGCCGCGACAGCCGAATAACGCGATGGCCCGTGGCCTCGTCAACCCATTCATCCGGCGCATACCCGCCCTCATCCGCAGCAGCAACGGATAACGTCCCAAATGCCAGCAGAAACAGCAACAACATGCCCCTCATCGATTCCTCCTCGACTCGTTGTGAAAAGGCCCGGGAATTTCCGGCCTTAGAGCTTACGTCACAAAATGTTGCGTATCAAGTTGCGGATTCAAGTGTCAAGTGCAACTGCGAATTCCGCCAGGACCTCGCTGGGCGTTCCCCGGGCCTTCCCGAGCCGGTGCCAAGCCCGCCGTCCAGACTGCAACAAAACGCCTATATAGATAGGGGCTCATGGTGGCGAGCCCCGGCGTAATAGGGGCTCACGGTGGCGAGCCCCGGCGTAATAGGGGCTCACGGTGGCGAGCCCCGGCGTAGTCCGGCACATGGTCGCACCCCGACCGTTATACAGGCACGCGGTCGAGGCCCCCGGGCGTCATACGGGCACATGGTCGGGGGGCTCCGGCCGTTTTGGGCGGACGCCAGGCGTAATCCGGGTGGCACCCTCAAGCGATCGCTTGGGGGTGTCTTGAGGGTCCCCCAGGAGAAGTGCGTCTGACGGAAATCCCTGGTTCATTTACCGGGTCCGTGAGCCGCTAATGAACACGAATGCGGGATGATGCGGTCTCGGGTTACGGGTCTCGGGTTATGCGGGGAGACGGTCAAGGTGGCGCTGGACGGTAGCTAAGACACGCCCAAGCTGTCGCTCGAGGGTGCCACCCGCCCCACTAACGAAGGCTGTTTGTCGCCCGTCTTGGCGGGCTATTGTGTATGTAGGCGGCAGCCTACCCCGGGTTCCGCTTCGCTGCACCCGGGGCTCCACGCCGTCGCCCCCGCCTGGGGCTCTTCTGTCAGGGTTTTTTCTTGTTCGTCAGTCTCCGATTGTTTGTTTTAGATTTCGTATCTGCGGGTATGCCGCGTGGGGTACATTGACCTCAAAACGTTACCACCCGTGACCACTTCTTTGCCGGTTGGTCACAGCATGATCAATCGGAAAACGAATGGTGGGTGCCTATCTTGTTTTACTTCAAAAGGTTACAAATTGGGGTAAAACAGGCACGGATCTTGTTTCTGTTCAGTGTAAATTGGTGAAATCGCGCTCGAGTATCCCTTCTCAAAGCGGAGCAGGGACTGTCCTTGGGGAATGTTGGTTTTAGAGCAGAGAACAGGAGGGGGATTCACGATGAAGCGAATTACATTGCTTTTGGCACTCATTGTGGCGTCTACAGTAGGTGCCACACAAGCCTGGGCCGACCAGGTCATCTATCAGAATGACCCGCTGGACGGCGGCATCGGGGGGATCAGCGACTTCGGCTGGGGCCAGCAGGTGGCGGACGATTTCGTTCTGACTGAAGGCATGACCACGATCACCGACATTCATTGGTGGGGAGGCTACGGGAATGATCCCGATCCGACGTTGGACGATTTCACGGTGCGGTTCTTCGCGGACGCCGATGGCGCCCCCGACATCTATCCTTTCTTCGAAGAGGCTGCAGGCACCGTGGGACGGGTGGCGACAGACATGACGTCGTCCGCGTTGGGAAGCTATGATGGCGGCACCGTCTACGAGTATTGGTACGATCTCGCAGCGCCGCTCGAGCTTAGTGCCGACACGACGTACTATGTCTCGATTCTGAACGATACATATTCCGCATGGGGCTGGCTGGAAAGTCTGAGCGGCACGCACGATCTCAGTTGGCGTTATTACGACGGCTATTCCTGGTATACCTATGACACGGACATGGCATTTGCCCTGACCGGCCCGGTGGTGCCGGAACCCGCTTCGATGACGCTTCTCGGCCTCGGACTCGCCGGTCTGTCCGTGCGCCGGTTCAGGAGGAAGCGCGTCTAGGACGATACGGAAACTTCCTCACATTGCGGCGGGGCGGGGACCTCGGGCGTTGTGCGCCGGCTCAAAGGGCAGACTGCGACGAAATACAGAATCGCCGTAATCCCTAAAGTGCGCCAACCTGCCGGTTGACATTATCAGGATGACGTAGTCTGCCCCGAATGGCAGTCCAAGTGAGGGCTTCTCACTTCTCTCAAGCGTCGCAACGACCGTGTCAGGTCCGAAACAGCCGTCGGGGCTATCCGGGGGCGTGATCCTTCGGCGCGACGCTGTTGCGGTTGGTTACAGCCGAAGAGCGGGTTCCTGCAGAGGGCTCTTACTCCGCTGACAGCGTGCACTCGCAGGCGCACCAGAAGCGTTATCCTTGCCGGGTTCGTGACGCGCGGACTTGGACCTGTCATTTCCCTTGCGTGGATTGCTGCGAAGGACTATCCTGTCCAAGCTGGGCTTGGCTCAGCCGTCTCACGTAAGGAATCGGATATGGAACCGTGGGCAAGATATGCGTGCGCCGCCGTGGCGCTGTTTGCGCTGGCGGGCTGCGTGCCGGGAAGGGCGGCGATTGAGCCGACGGCGCCGGATGGGCGGTTTGTTCAAGATCGGTTTGCGATCGGGTTGTGGGTGGATCCGCCGATGGATGAGCGGGCTGACGGGCGGTATGCGGAACTGGCCGGGGCGCATTTCTCCATGGTGATCGGCGGGTTCGGCGCGCGGACGCCGGAAGATGTCGAGAAACAACTCGAGTTGTGTGCCAGGTACGACATGAAGGCCGTGGTCAAATGTACGGGTGTGCCGGCGGAGAAACTGGCAGTCTCATCCGCGTGTTGGGGCTATAGCCTGCGCGACGAGCCGAATGCTGCCGAGTTCGGCCGGCTGCGCAAGCAGGTCGACGCCATCCGCGCGGCACGGCCCGGCAAACTTGTCTACATCAACTTGTTCCCGAACTATGCGAGTCCGGAGCAATTGGGGACGGCGACCTATGACGAGTACGTGGCCCGGTTTGTCGATGAGGTGGATGTGGATGTGTTGTCCATGGACCACTATCCCATCTTCAAACCCGGTGCGGACGGCCGCGCCGCCTACTGCGCCAACCTCGAGGTCATGCGCAAGTGTGCGCTCGAGAGGTGCATCCCGTTCTGGAACTTCTTCAACACGATGCCGTACGGACACCACACCGACCCGACGGAGGCGCAACTCCGCTGGCAGGTTTTCACATCGCTGGCGTACGGCGCGAAAGGCGTGATGTATTTCTGTTACTACACGCCGGCAGGCGGCGAGTTCCCGAAAGGGGGCGCCATCATCAGCCGGGATGATCGCCGCGCCAACCACTATTACCAGGCCCGCCGTATCAACCAGCAATTGAAAAACCTGGGCCCGACGCTCATGCAGCTCACCAGCACCGGCGTTTACCGCATCACACCCGAGGACAACCCGGCGCGCATCCTCGCGGGATCCCCCATACCAAACATCGTCCATAGCCCGCACGACCCAAAACCCGACTACCTGGTCGGCGTGTTCCGGCACACCGACGGCCGCCGCGCCGTCCTGCTCAACAACTACCGGTTTGCTTACGCGGCTTGGCCCACCGTCGAATTCGACGCCGACCTCAGCAACGTCATCGAGGTCGACAAATGGTCGGGCAAAGAGGTCCCCGTCGTGGATGGCAGCCCCGACATGGACGGATTGCAGCTCCCGCTCGACGCCGCCGAAGGCCGCCTGTTCCTGCTCGCATGCGATTAACTGCTTGCTATTATTGCGCTTATAGGGATTCTTCTCATTGGAAAACTACCGGATACTTGACTAACAGGGCAACGAATCGTTATACTTGAGTATGGATACATGCATGAGTTGTATGCCTCGAAAGGAGATGCTTGTCATGAGAGCCGTAGTCGCTGAGCGAGGGCAGGTCACAATACCGAAGGCACTCCGGGAACGCCTCGGCATCACGCCCAAGATGGTGCTCGATTTCCGAGAGGAGAACGGCCGGCTCGTGGTCGAGAAGGTCGCGCAGGCCGATCCGGTAGGTCAGGCCGTGGGGTGCCTTCAGTTCGACCGACCTACGGATGAAGTCCTGGGCGATCTGCGAGGAGAGGCATGATCACGGCCGTCGACACCAGTATATTGATCGACGTGTTTCGCGATGATCCCGTCTATTGTCGCGCGTCGGCCGACGCCTTGCGTCGCTGTATTCAACAGGGTCGACTGGTGGTCTGCGACGTCGTATGGGCGGAACTCGCGGCCCTCTTCCCATCGAGAGCGCTGTTTGACGAGCAAATTAATCTGTTGGGTATTGACTTCCTCGCTATGGATTGTGAGGCGGCCGCTCTTGCAGGTCACCTCTGGCGGCGATATCACTCGGACGTGGGCGGCCGCGAGCGCGTCATTGCGGACTTTTTGATAGGCGCCCATGCCAAGAGCCAGTGCGATCGCCTGCTCACCCGCGACAGGGGATTCTACCGCGGCTATTTCAGAGAACTTGACGTGCTTGATCCGACCGTTGGGTAGTGCTGCAGATTACGGCGGCAGCTTCTTCGCGCAGCCCTTTCGCGCCTGAGGCGCACATTGGCAGGGATAGGGAGTAGAGGCGGACGCCAACACGACAGGGCCACGACTTCTTGAGCGGCAGGGGCGACTTATGTGCCCCGGAGGGTCACTTTTCGGCCAGCAGGGCTGCCAGGACCCCGAGGAGCGTCAAGCTGCCTGACAAGATGATCCAGCTCAGTATCGCCGACCCCATGAAGATATGGGGGTCGCCCACGAGCCGGCCCACTAAAGCGCATACTAGAGCGAGGAAACCGGCTGCTCCGAAGACATAGGCGGCCTTTTTCATGGTCAGATCTCCTTCTCGTTGCTTTCGAGCATAGCACCTTGTTTTTCGGGTTTCAAACGGGAAGCGGCGTTATCACCGGCTAAATTCACGCCCGCCGCGGCCGCATCATGCCAGGGACAGCGAAGTTGCTGGAACCCTCTATCGTGTCATTCCAGCGCAGATTAGAATCTCGACGCATACCCGAGGCGCCAGACAAGAAACGAGATTCCCATACAGTCCCGAATGGCACTAACTTTTGTCTTTCCTGTATCGGTTTCTGTGTAGAATCTCCTGGAATATGCGTCGGGGTTTTGTAAGCAGCGGGTAGTTTTTGGGGCGTCGTCTCTTTGCGCGGGGTTCGATGCGATCGGGGCGGTGCGGCACGGGGTCTGCCGCGATGTAGTAGAGCATCAGGCGGTATAGGGGGGGGCTCTGTTGGGGGTCGGATTGGGCTTGGGCCAGCGTTGGCGCCCATTGCCGAAGGGTGGCGATGGTCCCTTTGAAGCTAAGCCGCTCGAGACGAA
>DUZM01000192.1 GCA_013349485.1 Candidatus Hydrogenedentota bacterium
CATCCTCGAACAAGCCAACGTATCCGTCGAAAAGTTTCTCAAAGCGCTGAAGTAGCCTCCCTTCTTGCGTTTACTTCGCTTCTTCAGCGCCGACGTCAGTCGCCGCCCGCGAACGGCGCCGGGAGCATCTGTAGGCGCAGTTGACCTCGGCGCGGAATGTGCCCTCGGGGGTGCGCTGGATGATGCCACGGTGGCAGCGCTTGTGTTTCATCGTACGGTCTTATTCTGCAGAACACGACGGCCAATCCTTCACTGCGGTTCGCGGATGCGCTACCTGGAACAACGCGGCGTCGAGCGGTTTGTCGAGCGGTTTTGCATCTGCCGTTTGGTAGCTGATATGCTACGTGGAAATGGACGGGCTTCCTGCACGGCCCCCGTGGCTCGTATGTATATTGATGGGAGGACGGTATACATGCCAAAAGTGAATTTCCATGTCCACTGTGGCGACAAGGAGCGTCCTTGGCGTCAGGTAATCCCGTTTCCGGCACGTCTACGTCATGTTATTGGCATCCCGGGTTTTAGTCAGCTGATAGTCCTCTTGTTTGGCTGGCTCAAGGCCTTAGATGTCTCGGAGATTATGGTCTTCACTGGCTTCGTACTTATGCTTCTCCTTGGGCTTCTGGTCTTCCGTCGTCACCAACTCGCGCTCATCGAAACTGCCAAGGCACAACACGCGTTATTTCACGACGCGCGAGAGAAGTTCCTTCAGATCAAAAAGGCCCTTGAATTGAGAGACTCTACCCAGAATGAGGGCAAGCTGGGATACCAGCTGTACCTGGAGGCGCAGGTTAAGGCCTTCAACGATAGAGTGGCAAATAACATCGCGGACTGCTTCAGCCATATCCTTGGCCATGAGGGCACACACTGTGTCATAAGGCTGGCTAGGATACATGGGGGTGAAGAAGTCTACGATACCGTCGCGCATTCTGGGCATCAGCTCTACGTTACCGCTGCGCGTTCTTTCCATATGGATAGGAGGCGGCGGGACGTTACCGGGCCGCCAATCAAGGCGAAAGAGGGAATCGCGAAGAGGCTAGTTGATAAGAAGTTGATGGGCGTCGAAGTAATCAACAACAAAAAGGCCGCAGAAAAGGAAGGGATATGGAAAATGCGCCCGTCGGACGCATTCAAGGACGCAAAACGAGAAATCGCTGCCTCGATTTGCAGCTATCTGAATGGCACAAAACACATGGTCGGGATGTTATTCATCACATCCGAATCGAGGTATTTCACGGGAAAGCACGCGATGTATCTTGCTGGGTTCGCGGACTTTCTGGGTATCCTTTACCCCGAAATCTTTCAACGCGGTTTGATTTCCCAAGAGTACAGTGGTAATATTGAATTGGGTGGGGATAGGAGCGTCGAACATGGCTGAAGTGCTAGAGGCCGAAACAACCACTGAGACTTTTCCAATCGAATTCGCGACAATTGTATCTCAATTCTACGACGGGTTGGAGCAAAGGGAGGAGCAGCAAAGGACCTCTACTGAAAAACCTTATCGAGAAAAGCGGAAAGGGAAGAAAAAAAGGTGGAGAATCCACACGGTTTTTCAGTCTAAGGGCACGGACAGCGAGAAGAAATGACCTTCGACGCTCGGCAATACGTGTAAGAGTGAGATCACCGAGAACTTAATCCAAACAGTTTGGGTTGAGTTCTCGGTTTTGTTTGGGACGGTTGTGTTTCATGATTGCTCCCCGGGGAAGTCCGAGTTTTTATCTTTGAGGTCGGCGGTCCCCGGTGCCGAAGGTTCGATAGGTGGTCTGCAGGAAGGGCGGGACGAGTAATCTAGCCGTATTGATTGGCCATCCGGACCAGGCAGGAACACAGATGCGATGTCGCTTTCGGGCACGTTTAGTCTTATGAGGCTTCGCCTAACAGATGCGGCTGTTGAGTAGGCTTGTTCCTCATAGTAAAGCAGACTCGTGATATTCTTCCTGGTCTTTTGAATCTCATCGCGTTTCTCTTGCATCTTCCTTGGACTCATAGGCCTTTTCCGTTCATCTTCTAGTTCCTGCTCAACCTTCTTGAGGAGCCGCAGCACCTGATCTGCAAAGTCCCCTCGCTGAGCAGCAAGACGTAGCGCGCCCTCAGCGACACGGTTAGATTGATTGGCGTGTTTCCAGCCGGAAAACACGGAGAGCAGGTCCCATATTTTGGCAAGGACTACTTTGAAAGAATCCCAGGTCATGATTGGGGCTCCTCTCGCGCATTCGGTGGTCTCATGTTTTATGGCTCCTGAGTATATCACGGCTTGGACAGCGGGAACTAAGGTCCTTCGATTATGGCCATGCGGCGGCGTGCTTGGGTAAGTATGTCGTCGTAGGTGACGATTTGGATGTCGGGGGTCCGGGACATGAGACGTTGGCGGTCAAATTCGTCTTGGAAGTCGGAGGATCTGCCGATGATGACCATCATGTGGGGTTCGTAGATTTCCATTTTTACGGATTGTTTGAGTAGTAGGCGGTTGTGTTTGTCGCGGAACCATTCGCGGTAGGTTAGGAGTTGGGCGCGGGCCGCCATGACGGCGTCGGCGAAACGTTCTCTGTTGCGTTGGCGTCGGATAAGTTTGGGTCCCGGGAGTTTGAGTTCGGCGATGGCGGCTTTTTGGAGTTCGCGGTCGGTGAGTATGAAATCGGGAATGAGGGGGCCGTCGTCGGTGTGTGTGAGGTAGAGGTGCGGATAGACTTCGCGGTAGTCCGAGGTGCGCAGGAAGAGGGGGTAGCGCTCGAAGAATTCCTGGAAGTCGTTTTCGGTTGCGTTTGAGCTGTTGAGGAGGTCTTCGAGTTCGTGTATGGAATCTGCGGTGAACCAGCCGAGTTGATCGATGTGTTGGAGCATGGCCCTGTGCGGCACCCACAGGCCGGAGTCGTTTTCCTGGACGTAGTCGTCGAGTGTGCTGGCTACTCGGAAGCGAATGACGCCGTTTTCGAGGGCCAGCATGTACTGGTAGTCTTCGTCGGCGATTAGGGATGCCTGCAGATTTTTGAGCAGTGCCAGTACTTCGGGGCATTGCGACAGGGGGGCCGTGTGGTCATAACCGTATGCCATGGCGAGTACATCTGCGGTGTGGGGACGCCTTTGCCAGTCATCGCGGTACTCGATTGACTCGGTCACGACGGTTCTGAGGAAATCGCGTGTACCCAGTGTATGTTTGTTGCGGGCGCGTGCGATTGCCGTGTTGATAACGCCATCCATGGGCCCAGACGCTCGGACTTCTTCGACGGGAATTAGGGTTGGTTTACCGAGCCCGAAAATACGTTTATAGCGCTGTTCCAAAGGAGCACTAATATATCTAGTGAGGGACGAATTGAGCTGGTGTATCAAGTAAAACAACATGGCATCAGTGATGAACCTGCGCACGGTCCAGCGTGTCCTCCGTTCGCCACATGCTGCGACCGCGTCACGAAGACGTTGATCGGGTTCGATGCCGTGCTTTCGCAGCGTTGGTATGATCGGTTCATACGCCAGGACTATGCGACGCGGTTGAGGCTCGGGTATCATCCCTTGTATCTCCTGAATATGGTGCGGATGGCGGCTTTGCCGGCCGCGGAGCGTTTTCGACAGTGTTGGACGACTTGTTCGATTTCTCGGGGGAAGCGATTGTAACGGGAGGATGTGGCCTGGATTGTTGCTGGCTGCTGATCCGGCATATTCTTATCTCTTCTCAGGGCTGGGCCATCTTACGGCGAAAAGTCTTGTGGCTTGGCTCGTCGAATCTCTCGCGCATTAGACGAACTCGCCGACTCAGACCCGGCACGAAAATTTGCCTCTTATTATTCTAGCTTATTGTGTGGGCCAATTCCAATGGACGGTGCGTTCTCTGAGTCGGGCGAGTTGTTGGGTTGCGTCCGGGTCGCCTGCGAGGTGAGCGTGCAGGGCCTCGCCGGCCAAGGACTCAATCGCGACGGAATACAGGGTCTTATCGCTGTCGATGGGATCTTCACGGTCGCTCGAAGAAGCGGACGCAATGCTGTAGTACCGTCCGTGCCGTTGGCCATTTTCAACCTGAGGCGTCGTCGGGCCGTTCCGGGAGCGGCAGCGGGAACAGGAACGCGCGCACCGACGCGGCGGCGCCTTTGACGTCCTCGACGACAAGGTAGAGGCAGGGGACGAGCAGCAGCGTGATCAGGGTGGCAAAGACGATGCCGAAGCCCAGCGAAATGGCCATCGGGACCATCATCTGGGCCTGGAGGGACGTCTCGAAGATCATCGGCGCCAGGCCGCAGAAGGTTGTGACGGTCGTGAGGAACACGGGGCGGAACCGTTGTTTGGCGGCCCCGAGCACGGCGTCGTGGGCGTCCCGGGCGCCGGCGTTCCGGCGGCGGTTCGCCGCGTCTACCAAGACCAGGGCGTCGTTTACGACAACGCCCGCCAAGGCCACGACGCCGAACATGCTCACAACCGAGAGGGAAGACCCCATGATGAGATGGCCGTAGATGGCGCCGATCACGCCGAACGGGATACTGGTCATGATGATGAGGGGCTGAACGTAACTGCGAAACGGCACGGCCAACAGGCCGAATATGGCCAACATAGCGAGGATGAAACCGACTTTCAGGCTGGTCATGCTTTCGGCCATTTCCTCTTGGCGGCCGCCGAAGCTGTAGGTGAGCCCGGCATACTTGTCAAGGAGGGCGGGAAGCTCGTCGCGTTCGAGACCGCTCTGGACCTCGCCGGCCTTTTGCCGGGGCGTTACATTGGCCGTTACCTGGACGATCCGCCGCCCTTCCCGCCGCTCGATGGTGGTGTAGGCGCGGCCGCGGGTAGCGTCGGCCACTTCCCGCAACGGCACTTCGGTCCCCGTCGGGGTGCGCAACATCAGGGTCTCGAGGTTTTCTTCGGAGACACGCTCTTCTTCGGGCAAGCGCACGATCACTTTCACCTCGTCGCGGCCGCGTTGTTGCCGCAGCACCTCCGCGCCGTAGAACGCGCTGCGCAACTGGCGCGCCACCGACCGGGCGGTGAGCCCGAGGCTCCTGCCTTCCGGCCGGATCTTGAAATCGACCTGTTGTTTGCCGGGTTGAAACCCATCGTTGACGTCTTTGCACAGTGGAAACGTTGTCAGGATCTGCGCCAGTTCAGCGCTGGCCCGCTCGAGCACGCCGATGTCCCGATGGCTCAACTCGACCGTGAGCCCGGCGCCGTGGCCCGGGCCGCCGAAGTCCGATGAGAAGGTGACATTGTCAACGCCCATCACGGGGCCGGTCGCTTCGCGCCAACGCTGGACGAACGCCTCGGTGCTCATGATCTGATCCCGCACCTCGGCATCCGCCAGGAAGATCTGGATATGCGCCGTGTGACTACCGCCGTGGCCCACCTCCGCGAAGATCCCTTCGACAAGCTCGGGATGCCCTGCCTCGGCGATGACGCGTTCGGCGGCGTCATAAAGCTGCTCGACGGTCGCCTCGGTTTTCTCGACGGCGGCCCCGTACGGCAGCACAATATCCACGCGGGCGAAGTCGGATTCGACTTCGGGGAACATGTCAAACCCCATCCGCCCGCTCAGGGCGAACGCCACGGTGGCCGCGAACAGGCTGAACGCGACGACGACGAGCGCGTACCGCCAACGAAGCACAAAATCCAGAAACGGGCCGAAGGCCCGGTGCACGCCGGTCGTAAACGCCCGTCCAAGCCATTGCTGCGCGGCGTGCAGCCGCCGGTTAAGCCCGCGCCGTTGCCGTTCTCGGTGGTGGCCAAGGTGTGCAGGCAGCACGAAGATCGACTCGAGCAACGAGATCAGGAACACGATGGTCACCACGATGGGGATACATTTGAAAATCCTCCCCATTACTCCCGGCACAAAAAGAAGGGGGGTGAACGCTGCGATATTGGTCAAGATGCTGAACGTGACGGGGGTGGCCAATTCACGGGCGCCGACGATGGCGGCCTCGAGAAAGGGTTTCCCTTGCTGATGGTGGTAGTAGATGTTTTCGCCGATGACAATGGCATCGTCCACGACGATGCCCAGCACCAAAATGTAGGCGAACATCGAGATCATGTTGATGCTTACGTCCATAAGCGGCAAGAACAGCAAGGAACCCAGAAACGATGCGGGGATGCCCATCATTACCCAGAAAGCCAAACGCAACTCGAGAAAGAGTCCCAGCGCTACCAGCACCAGCGCCAACCCGAACAGACCATTTCGCACCAGCAGTTGGGCGCGCTGCCGGTATATGTCGGCCATGTTGCGTGTGACCTCAATATCGACTCCGGGGGGCAAGGAAGTCCGGATATCCTCGAGTTCGCGCAGGGCGGCCGCCTCGACCTGGGTCGGGGTCTGGTTCCCGATCCGGTAGACGGTGATCATGATCGCGGGTTTGTCGTTGTAAAGGGCCCGGCGGTCGGTATCTGCAAAGGCGTCACGGATCGTGGCGATATCGCCCAGCAGTACCTGGCTCCCGTTCGGCGCGGTGATGATCGGCGTTAGCGCGAATTCTTGGCCGTAGTCCCGGCGTTCCTTGACGCGCGTCAGTATCTCGCCGCTCTGGGTTTTGATGCCGCCGCCCGGCAACTCGACGGATGCGCTGGCGAGTCTGCCGGCAATCGCTTCCAGGGTCAGGCCATACTCGCGCAGTTTATCTTGAGACACCTCGATACCGATCTCGAGGGGCGGGAGTCCGCTGACCTCGACCTGCGTGACGTTCGGGTCCTGGAGCAGTTGGTCGCGCACCTGTTCGCCCAACTCGTGCAGGACGGTGTCGGAAAGGTCTCCGTATAGCACCAAAACCAGAACCTCGATCTTGTGGCTGAGCACGGAAACTTGGGGTTCTTCCGCATCCTCCGGGAAGGTGATGATGCGGTCGATCTCGCTCTGGACGTCTTGGGCCAGTTTTTGGAGGTCCTCGCCCTCGACCATTTCAATCCGAACGTTGGCCATGCTTTCCGCAGCGGTCGAACTCACTTTGTCGACGCCGTCGATGCCGCGCACCGCCTCCTCGATGGCCAGCACGATGCCCTGCTCGACTTCCTCGGGACTGGCGCCGGGGTACGCCATGGTCACTTGGACAATGTCCGGGGTGATGTCCGGAAACACCTCTTTCTGGATCATCTGCAACGACAAGTAGCCGCCGACCAGGCAAAACACGAGGATCAAGTTGGCCGCCACGGAATGCTGTGCCATCCACGCGATAGGGCCTCGCTGGAGTGCGCGCCTCATGGCCGGCTCTCCCTTCCTGCCGCGTACTGCGAAATTTCCCTCTCTGCCGTGTCCTGGGTGCCCGCGGCAAGGGCGCCCTGCAGCCGGAGGGCCATGCCTTCTACGGGGGCGGCCAAATCAGAGAGAATGATCCGCGTGCCGTCTGTCAGGCCCCGCAACAGAACATAGTCGATATCCGACCATACAATGTCCGTTTGCGCGATATTGAGCGTGTCGTCGCGGGCCGCTAACCAGAGTTCGTCGCCGTCCCGCAGCGCCTGTCGTGGCACCACAAACACGTCGTCGATCATGCGCCCGACAATCTCGACGCGCACGTACTCGCCCAGCAGAAGGGGTGGGCGTGGCGTGTTCTCTTCGAGGTCGAGCGGGTCCTTGACCTCGACGAGCAGGCGCGCGAGCCGCCCCTCGGGTTCGAGGTCGCTCAGCAGCGAGAGCACACGTCCCGTGCGCACAGCCCCGGAGTTCGAGTATACGCGGACGGCGGAAGATGTGGCGTCGGGCGTGTCCGGTAGAAGGACCCATTTCAGGTCGTCCACGGGAATCGACACGCGCACCCAATACGCATCCGTGCCCACGATAGTGGCCACGGGGGTCTGAGGCGTTGCCAAGTCGCCCACGTCCACGTCCGCGGAGCGTAGCACGCCATTAAACGGGGCCGTGATGACCGTGCGCTCGAGGTCCAAACGCGCCTTTTCCAACTGGGCCTGTGCCGCGCGCAGGTTGGCCTGCTTCTGGCGGAATTGGGGCTTGCGCAGGGCCAGTTCCTTGTCCAGCGCGGAGGCGTCTTCCTGCATGCTCAGCAGTTCCCACTCGCGTTGGGCGACATCCTGTTGGCCCTCCTCTACCTTAAGCTCGTAGCGGGCCGTCTCGAGTTGGGCCTCGTGCGAGACGATAGCGAGGTCGTAATCCCGGGGCTCGATGCGGGCCAACGCGTCGCCTTTTTGCACAAGACCGCCCTCGAGGAAGTGCGGATGAATCGACGTGATCCGGCCCGTTACCTGTGGTTGGAGCGTGACCTCGACCGCAGGGATCACGGTGCCGTTTGCTCGGAGCGTCACCTGGTGGGCGCCCGCGTAAACGGCCTGTGCTTGAACCAGGGGGGCCGCTTGCGGCGGACGCTGGCGTTGCGGTCTAGGGCGATTCTTCAGAAAATAGGCCGAAACCGCGCCGCTGGTCCCGAGGGCCGCCGCAATTACGGCAAGAAGGATCAAGCCCCGAAGCAAGCGAACCAGCGTGATCTTTCGTTGTGGACTCATGGTTTATTCCTCTGTGGCAATCACCTTCTGTTGCATCCAGGCGCCGCCCAGCGCAAGGTGCAGTTGCACGCGGTATACGAGTAGGTCGTGCTCAGCTTGCACCAGCGTGCGCTCGAGTATTTGGACGGCGGTAAGCGCGCTAAGCACAGGCAGGTAATCATTCAAGCCTTTTCGATAACGATCCAGCGCTTCGTTGTAACTGGCCTGCGCCGCCGCCAGTTGAGCACGCAACGCGTCGAGGTAGCCCCGTTGCTTGGTTTCCCTTACGAGGGCGTCCTCGACCTCTCTTACGGCAACGGCGACAGTCTCCTTGTACGCCGCCAGGCGTTCCGCCGCCATGGCGCGCGTACGCTCGATCTCCGCCTTTCTGCGCCCCGCGTCGAAGATAGGGCCCGTGAGGCTGCCAGCCAGGTTCGCCATCCAATTATCGAAGACGAGATCCCATTCCTCCGCGCCATAGCGC
>DUZM01000150.1 GCA_013349485.1 Candidatus Hydrogenedentota bacterium
AACCGTATCCGGATGATGGACGGCCGGCCCAACAGCGTCGTGCCCGAGAGTGCCATCGAGCGTGCGGACCTCGCCAAACGCATAGGGATAGAGGGCGACCTCGCGGAACTGGTCGTCGAGCACAAAGTGCGTGCACACGCCGTCTGCCGGAAGATCTTGAGCAATGCCAACGAGTCCAAATAGTTGGGAATAGCCTCGAGCGACAAATGTAACAAGGAGACCTCTTGTCCGGACCGTGCGGGCAAGCCTTGTGCGGGGCGGCAGAATCGCGCTACAATCGCGGCTCGCAAGGATCGGCGACTATGGTTGATGACGGTTACGTAAATTACTTCGAGATCTTAGGAGTGGCGGAACAGGCGAAACCGGGCGAGGTGCGCAAAACATACCGTCGCAAGATGAAAGATCTTGTCCTCGAGATTGCCCGCGTAGAGATCACGGAGGAACGGCGCGCCCATTACCTTCTCGAGATGGCCAAACTCAATGCGGGACTGTGCTTGTTGCGCGACGTGGCTCGGCGCAATGCCTACTGGGAAGAGCGCAACGAGCTTATGGGCCTCGAACAGGAGTGGCGGGAAGCGGACGTAAAGGGCGCCGACACCGATGCGCTGCGCCGCGCTTTCGATGCAAAACTCCGCGACTTTCTGTCCAAGTACGTGGAAGAACTCATGTTGGACGCCGGGCGGGACAAGGAATGCGTCGAGGCGAGCCATTGGGACGCGGCCCACGAGCGTCACGCGTCTCGTATTCTGCGTCACTATAGACAGGGCTTGCACCAGAAGATCCTTGAACGGCTCCCGTACGCGGAAGTGACGCCGCCAAAAATCGACTGGGACGAGCGACGCCGGGTCATCGCCGGGATTGTCGCGGCAAAAGGGGATTAGGCGATGGCACGGAAGGCGCCGAGAAGCCAAGAGAAGATCGTCGATATTGAGATCGTGGCGAAAGCCTTGGCAAAGGCGGTGTCCGAGGGCGATTTCGTCAATTTCTGTCTTTTGTTTCACCCGGCGTCTCCGGCGCGGGAGGACTCGCCGGAACGATTCGAGACGGACAAGTACGCGTACCTTCTGCCCGACGACGCGCTCGAGGCCGATCCGCGGTTTAGAGAAAGTCTGGCCGTGGTCCGGCGCGTGGAAACCCGGGCCTACATCGCGGCAGAGCTGCGGGCGAATCGTCCCGCCCGGCTCCCGTCGGCGTTGCTGTTGCCCTTGGCCGACAACGCCTTGCGGCTCGGTAAGTACACGAGCGCGGCGCAAGCGTACGAGCTGTTGCGGATACGCGGGCGGATGCAGGACGAGCTGTTCCGGCAAGCGGACGCGGCGTTGGATGGGCATGACATAGCGGGTGGGGTGCGTGGTTATGTTGCCGCGACGGGTCTGGCTTACAACTACGCGGCGTTTCCGGAGCCGCTGCCTGCCGTGGCCGATTTCGAGCGGCGGGCGCTGATGCTTCACGGCAATTATCCCGAAACGCCCGAAGACTGCATTGGCCTACAGGAAACGGGGGCGTTGCTGCGCACCGCGCTTAGTTATCTCCTGCTCGATCCTGCCGCGGCCGCACGGCTGGAGCCGCGTCCGGAGGATATTCGGGTGGCGTTCTTGCGAGAGCTGGTCGCCAAGCGGGACCCCGATTGGCCGGCGTTCGCCGTGCGCTTTCGGGAGGCCGTTGCCATGGCGGACGAATTCGGCGACAGACCCGCGGGGGAAGGGGCGCCGGAGGGCGAATCCACCGGGACACTGGCCGCGGAAATCGAGCAGCAACTCCGGGCGGATCCGACGCGCATCATGGCACACCTCGTGGGTCGCGAGCTTGCGCACGCCGAATGGTGGCAGTATCTCAAAGAACTGGCGTACAAACACCCGCCCGCGCCACTGTTCGTAGCGCGCCAAACCGTTGGAGACGTGGAGATTCTGGCGCCCCGGGCGCGTCCAGACTCGCCGGTGACCAGGACGCTGGGGTTGTCTTGGCAAGCCGGGCTCGATGCGTAGGGGCAGTCTGTTGTATTATTGGATGTGCGCGTTCTCGGCAACGTGGGGCCGGAGAAGGCGGTCGTGAGTTGATTCACCGAGGCTAAGGCAGTCATTGACATGAGTATTTGCATCGACCTGCATCTGCACACGAATCGCTATTCGCCGTGCAGCAGCATCGAGCCCGAACAGATGGTGAGACAAGCCGCCAACATAGGCCTTGACGCTGCAGTGATAACGGAACACCACCATCAATGGAGTGAAGAGGAGTTGGCGGCGTTGGTCGAGGAAGCGGGTGAACCGAACTTCCTGTTGATGACGGGGTTCGAGTACTGCTCTGCGCAAGGCGATTTTCTGATTTATGGACTGACGGAAGGGGCCGCGTTCGGGTTTGAGCCAGGGCTTGCCCCGGAATCGGTCGTCGAACAAGTCCATTGGCTCGGGGGCGCCTGCATAGCGGCACATCCCACGCGCGCCGGCATGAGTTTCGACGAACGGATTGCCTCGATGCGCCTGGACGGCATCGAGGTTCAGAGCATCAATCTAAAAGAACACGAGCAACGACTTGCCATGGGCTTGGCCTCGAATCTCAACATTCCGGCTTCGGCGGGCAGCGACGCCCACCAACTCCAGCACGTGGGCGCGTATGCGACGGTGTTCGAGGAGCCGATTCAGTCCATGGCGGATTTCGTGGCGGCGCTGCGGGGCGGGAGGTTTAGGCCTGTGGACGGGGCAGCGGCTCGATTGCGGGGTCGCAAGGCCGTTGGAGACAGCCGTTGAACGCGATCAAGACAACCGTTCGCGGCGAAGCCCAGCTCGCCGCGAAACAAGAGGTCAAACGCGAGATCGTCGAGTTCGTGACGATGGTCCTGTGGCTGCTGTTGCTGTTCTTAGTGCTGCGGAAATGCGTCGTCGAGGGGTATGAGGTGCAGGGGCCGTCCATGCAGCCTACGCTCGAAGATCGGGAACGCATTCTGGTTTTCAAACTGCCGCATCTCCTCTGCCAATTCTGGTTGTTCAGCGACCTCGAACCTATAAATGAAGGCGACATCATCATATTCCGCAGTCCGGACGATCCGAACAAGCGCTACGTGAAACGGGTGGTCGCCAAAGGCCCGAAGCGCCGAAGAGGCAAACTGGTCGACGCGGAGCAACTTGGCTCGGAAGACCTGAAAGAGGAGCCTGTGCTCGTGCAAATCCAAGACGGGGAGGTCTACGTGGACGGCGTCCCGCTCGATACGCCCCATGCCAAACGCGGCGGCGACAACGTGTTCGCGCCGGAGTCGAGCCTCGAGGTGGAATTGGGGCCGGGCGCGTATTACGTTCTCGGGGATAACTGGGACCGCAGCCGCGACAGCAGGAGCTTCGGTCCGGTGTCCGAGGATCGCATCATCGGCAAAGCCGTTTTGCGTTTTTGGCCGCTGAATCGCGTCGGTTCCGTGAAATGAAGACCATCGTCGTGTCCGACGCGCACCTTGACGCGACGTCCAAGGGCCGCGAAAACACGGCGTCCTTTGTACGCTTTCTTCGCGGCCTCGACACGTCGCAAGTCAACCGGCTGATCGTCTTGGGGGATTTGTTCGATTTCTGGTTCGAGTACAAACACGTGGTGTTCTCGGGCTATTTCGAGGTGTTGCGCGCGTTTGCCGATTTGCGGGATCAAGGGGTCGCGCTCCATTTCGTGTGCGGCAACCATGATTTTTGGGCAGGACGATTCCTACGGGATGAACTGCATTTCACGATTCATACGGGGGAGGCGCGGCTCGATTTCGGAGAACGGCGCGGGCTGCTTGTCCACGGCGACGGACTTAATCCCAAAGACTGGGGATACCGGATTTATAAGTGGATTGCGCGCGCGAGGCCGATCATCTGGCTTTTTGGCGTGCTGCACCCTGATTGGGCCATGGGGATCGCCCGGTGCATATCGCGTACGAGCCGGGCCTTAACACGGACCGAAACCCGTGGCGAAGGGTCCGAGTCGAAGGCGCTACGCGCATTTGCTGTTCGGATGTTGGCCGAGGGCGAGGCGGACGTCGTGCTCACAGGCCATTCCCATTGCCCCCTCCGCGAGGAACACCCCACCCGAAACGGTTCAGGGCTCTACGTCAACACCGGGGACTGGCTCAAACACCGTTCGTACGTCGAGTGGGACGAAGCGGATTTCCGGTTCGTCCACGAAGAAACATCGCCTGAGGCCCAGTAGCTGCACACCGCCTTCTACTTGATAGGGATGTAGATGTCGACCTCCGAATCCTCGAGGCCGGTGAACCGCTCATCGTAGACTTCGAAGTCTTCAGTGTCGGCATGTTCGTAACCCGACTTGGGAAGCCACGTACCGAAGATGTACCGCCCCATGTCCTGAACACTGTCGGGGACCTTGCCCTTTGACGTAAAGACGGCGTACTTCGCCGCGGGAACTGTTCTCGCCACCATTCCGTCAGGCGCCTCGTCAAAGCTGCTCACCTCGGCGCAAATGATATAGGAAAAAGAGCCATCTTCGTCGCTGTCCCCGCACACGCCCAACAGGGCGTTATGGTTTACCCGGTTGGGAATTCTACGATCCGCGCCGTCCTGGGCGAATTGGTCCCAGAACTCGGGAATGGCCTGCACATTCTCGCCGTTGCATATCGTCGTCCGAAGTTCCACACCGATTACCTTGAACGCATCCCTGTTGACAATCTTCGGTTCCATTTTCTTGTCTCCCATCATGTGTCTGAGTTTGATTGCGTGCACATCCGCCCTGTCGAAGGGCGCCACCTCCGTTAGGCTCGTCCGATACCGCTTGGGCGTCATGCCGTATTGCCTCTTGAAGGCGCGCGTGAAAGACTCGTGCGTCTCGTACTGGTACTTCAGGGCGATGTCGAGAATCCGCGCATTCGTTGCGCCCAACTCGTGGCTGGCAATGTGCAAACGCCTCCTTCTGATATATTCCTTCACCGAGCACCCAATTATGGCCTGGAAGACGCGATGGAAATGGAATAGGGAGAAACAGGCGCATCGGGCGACATCCCCGAGTGACAACGGCTCAGTAAGGCGACGCTCAATGAAGTCGATTGCCCTGTCTATCCTCTCGTAGTAGTCCATGTTCCCGCCATCCCCACTCGGCCCTTGCCCAACGTGTAGGCACTATTCTATGCCAAAGGATGTTTCTGTTCTTGACCTTTTGTGCGAACCTGCCTTTGGGGCGTAACACGCAGAGGGAGTGGTTCGGACACAACTTGGATGTCCTGAAGATCATGTGGCGTTTCGTCCGACAGGATCAGCTCGAGTCTTGCCGGAGAAGATCCTCTGCCTTTACAGCCACTTGACGGAGAACCGGCCCACCACGAAACACGCGGCGCCGAAAAGCAGGGCCAACAGCGTCCACATGAGTTGCTGCCAGTGCTTTCGGAAGAAGCGGACGGCGTACGTGACCATCAACTGGAACAAGTTCGGGCTGATGTGCGCCACGATAACGGTGATGTTGTCTTTGCCGCCGTTCTCGTTGGCGCGGTTGACCAGGCGCTGGGCAATCTCGGCCGGGGTCGCGCGTTTTTGGAACTCGGCGTTGATGTCGACGTCCTTGACCATGTTGATCAGGCCGTCCGTACACATGAGGAGAACGTCGCCGGGAACCATGTGCCATCGGTAGGTGTCGACGACGACCTCTTCGTGGGTGCCGACGCTGCGCGTGACGATGTTGCGTCGGAGATCCGATTCGGCCTCGGATTTAGACATGAGTCCGAGCTTGACCTGCTCGTCGACCCATGAGTGGTCGATGGTTTTCTCGATAATCTCGCCCGCACGGACGAGATAGCAGCGCGAATCGCCGACGTTGCCGATGAAGACCTTGTTCCGCAACGCCAAAACTGCGAGCATGGTCGTACCCATGGGGCGGTTGCCTTTAACCAGCTCTTGATTGGTGCGGAAAATGTTGTCGTTGGCCTGCTTGATGTACTTTCGGATGACGGGCAGGTAGCCTGCATCGGCATCGGGGTCTTCGGGGGGCTCCGGTGGCGGCTCCTTGATAAGATCCTTTACTATCGAGACGCCCAGCTTGCTCGCGATTTCGCCGCCGGCGTGCCCGCCCAAGCCGTCCGCAACCAGGAACAGCGCACCTTCTTTAAAAAAGGTGAGCCCCGGTGCATCTTCGCGGAAAACGCCGAAGTAGTCCTCGTTCCTATCCTTGCGCCGGCCTACATCCGTTTGCGTTGCATAGTGTATGCGCACGACCGCCTCATCCCCTTTGGCCTTCTCAAAATACCAGAGTACCGGCGGTTCTGGCAAGCGCCTCGAAAATCAGCGCCCCGCAAAACAGGGCTTGGCCCAAGCGAAGGCCCGCCGAACGCGGCGACAGACAAGCCGTAATGCAAGCTCAATTGCCGCAATGCGACCACAACCAGTGATTATGCTGAAGCGGCGCCCTATCCAAAACGCCACTCCATGACGCAGGCCATCGTCAACCGCGGCCGGGCTCGCAGGCGGGAGGAGCGTATGCATCTCCCTTGGGCAAGGGGACATTGTGCGACTTAGAGTATGAAATTGAGCGTAGTGCCAGCGGCCAGGGCGGCGGCGAGCATGATAATCACGCTCTTCAGCATGTCGCGCACGCCGAGTTCCTTGGCAAGAATGACAAATGTGGCAATACAAGGAAAGGACATGGCGAGCACCGTGACGCTGACGACCATTTGCTTGGCGCTCAAACCGAGGGTCCCGAGCATGCCCACGCCGACATCCTTGCGAAGGAACCCCAACACAATGGCTACAATGGCTTCTTTCGGAAGACCAAATAGGCGGGTCATGACCGGTGCCGTGAAGTCCGCAATATAATCAAAGACGTGGACATAGTGCAACACGTTTACTACGAGCATGCCGAGCAGCACGATCGGGACGGCCTCTTTGAGAAACCCCCTCATCCGCCGCCAGAGTTTGAGTCCCAGGGTGCGAACAGCCGGGAGCCGGTACGGCGGGATTTCCATAAGCAATTCGGGGCTTTCGCCTTTAAGAACGGCGTCAAGTATACGTCCCAGCGCAACCCACGCGAGGAACAAGGTCACATACACGATGCCGACATACATGGCGCCGTGATCGCCAAGTTGGTCGAGCACCATCGCCTGCAACGCGGCACAGGGCACGCCGATCGATATAATCGTCGCGGCAATGAACCGTTCGCGCCGGTTCTCGAGGATGCGCACCGCCATGATGCCCGGCACATTGCAGCCAAGGCCGAGCAGGGTCGGTATAATGGCCCAGCCGTGAAGCCCCATCCGGTGCATCAGTTTGTCGAGAAGTACGGCCAACCGGGGGAGATACCCGAAGTCTTCCAGAACGCCCAGTATTAGGTAAAACGAGAACACGTACGGAAGCACCATCGCCAAAGGCACAAATAGGCCTGTGGTCAACACGCCAAACGACTGAACGAAATCGATCTCGCCCTCGATCAGTTCGCCGATGAAAATGTCGTGCAAGAAACCGCTCGCACCGAGTGCGCCGCTGAGCCGCATCATAAGCGGCGTCCACAATCCCTCGAACGCGCCCTCGAACCAACCCACCAAGGTTTCGCCGATGAACCGAATAACCGCAAACGCGGCAACCATCACCATGGCCGCAATGGGCAAACCGCTCAGCGGCTTGACCGATATGTCGCCGAGCACCTCCAATACGGTATGGTGCCGGTGTTCAACGGATTGCACGGCCTCGACAATCCGGCCCATTTCCTGCCAGCGTTGTTCCTCGCTCCGTCTCGGCGACGGAACGTTGCGGGCCTCGGGAATCCGCGATACGAGTTCCTTGATCCCCTCGCCGGTCACGGCCGCCGTCGGCACAACCGGGACGCCCAGGAGTTCCTCGAGCTTTGCGACGTCAATCTCGATCCCTTTATGTTTGGCCTCGTCCCAGATATTGAGCGCGACGATCAGCGGAATGTTCTGTTCGAGCAAATGGAGCGTAAGATGGAGGTTCCGTTCGAGGTTGGTCGCATCGACAACATTAACGACAACATCCCCCTCATCGAGCATGGTATTGGCGATTTGCTCGGCCTTGCACGTCGCCTCGAGCCCGTACGTGCCCGGAACGTCGATCAACGTGGCGTTCTGCCCGTTCACCTGCACGGTCCCTTGAGAAAAGTCCACCGTAGTGCCGGGGTAATTCGACGACACCGCATGGATCCCTGTAAGGCGCGAGAATACCACGCTCTTGCCCACGTTCGGATTACCCATCAACAAGACCTTCTCAATTCTATTCACAACGTGGCCTCCCCAATGATTCTCGAACACACGCCGAAACCGAGCGCAGTCTGGGTGCCGCCCACCTGAAGCACCACCGGGCCGTGCCCCGGGAATCCGCTGACTTTGGTGACGACGATTCCCGGACGGATCCCGATGGAATGCAGCCGAGACCTCATGCCGTGGCCGCCAAGGACTTCAACGACGCGCACGGATGCGCCAACCGGAACGTCCGTGACCGGAATCCGCTCGCCCATATCACCTGCCCTCCTCATTGCCTCGATGAAACGTCATGCTGTGCCTGTTCCGCCTCGGCGGCCTCATAGGGCCATGCCGCTTGTCGCGTCCCAAATTCGCAAGTACAACCCTGGGTCAAACAACCACCTGTAAGCCGCCGCTCAGCCGGCCGGGGTCCACGGCTTTCAACGGCAAAGCCTGCAATACCGTTGCGCGATTCCTAACCTTTGCCGAGGCGCAACCTTTTTGGCCCGCCAAACTTTTTACCCGCAACCAAATCGCTTGCTCGGCTCGCGTGCTAGGAACCGCCCCTATTGCGTTGGCGCGCCGCCGCTCTCGTTTGCTCAAGGCATTCAGTAATGCACTGTTGACATTGCGCTCGCGACCGGCG
>DUZM01000145.1 GCA_013349485.1 Candidatus Hydrogenedentota bacterium
AATCTCGCTCTCACAGATACGTTGACGAGTTCGAGATCCTTCGCTTCGCTCAGGATGACAGCAAGGCCACGGCTTGCCTGAAGTCACATAAGTTGATGTTTGAATGCAACTTGGTATGACATGGTCTTGTGACCCCCCAAGACCGCGGGCTGAAACGGGGACTGACCCAAGCGAAGCGAGTCCCCGAGCGTAGACGGGTCTGTCCCTGTTTTCGCTCTGTCTTAGCTCGGACTGACTCGTGAATTGGGCTGCGTTACGCAAGCCGTTCGAGTCTTCGGATGTAGCGGAGCGCCAGCCAGAGCGGGACGATTCCTACCACGCCGAAAGCGCAATCGCCCAGCCGCCAGAAGAGGGGAATCCCGCGGATCGGCCCGCAGATCAAGGCCAATGGGATCACCAGAACGCAGGCAATTATGCCGAATTGAACCACCCATACGTTCTTGACAGGGTCGCGCCACGGCCCGATGAAGGCCACGGCTATTACGATATGCGCGAACGCCAACCAATCGGTGCCGTAGAACAGAAACGGATACTCGCGATGGGTCTCGGTGACACCCTTGTGAACGAATGAAATCCAATCAGCCAGCGCCGGCCAATGCCGGCCTAGGGACGTATTCCTGCCAAGGGTCTTCGCAAGGATGTCCACCTCCCATTTCAACGGGAACGCCGTGACGCCGCTCAGAACCAACGCAAACACGAACAATAGCAGCAGACAACGCACCCGTTTCAGAAGAACATCGGCTTGATTCTTCTCGACCATCCCTGGCCCTCCCTTCCACAGTGATTGTTGTCAGGTCAAAGGCGGGACTACTTCCTCAGCAGATCGATGAGGGTCTCGATGGGATCGTCCTCGTCGACAAGTTCCAGCTCGCGGGCGAGTCGCCCGAGGAACTTCACCATCGCCTCGTCGGCCCGGATACCCTTGCCGTCACGTCCCGGAAACGTCATCTCGATGTCGTCAAGCGTCCGCGTCGTGCTTTGCTTCGGAAAGTCGGAGGACAGGTTCACGGTGCTTTCCCGCAACACGCCTTTCTCGATCCGCCACTCCTTTTGAGGCAGCATCTTGAGGAGTTTCTTGTCCGAAAAACGATCCGCGCTCTTCATCAACCGTTTCAGGTTCGAGCCGCGCCCAAGCGTCGTCTCGGCGTTAACCGTTGGCCCCTCCACTTCCACAAGATGGACAAGCGGCTCTCTCGAAAACAACGACTTGGGATCCGCCTCGACGCGGACCTTTTTCGCGGCGATCGCATCCCCTTCCTTGAACCCTTTCGGGTTGGCGATGCGCACGTCCTTCAACTCGAGGCCTTTGCCCTCCCTATCAAAATGCACCGAGCCCACACGGGTCTCGGCCTCGAGCACAAACGACAACACCCGCTCGACGGCCCGTTTCGCCGTGACCTCTTCCTGGGCCGGCGTCGATTCGGACGCAGCAGGTTCCGCATCCGCCGCCACAAGCGCAATCACAAGCATGGCAAACACGCCCATAGCTCATCCTCCTTGCTTCCCTTCCTCCGCGTGGTCTGCAATATGCCGGACCCAGTAACAAGACGCATGCCGCCCAGCATAAATTCACCGTAACACCGTCTCGGGACACGATTCTTGTCACGTAACTGCGAGCGAACAGACTGGGGCCGCCTATCGCTCGCGCTTACTGCGCCGCATCCGGCGCGCCGAGGTCGGCCGACGACGACACCTCCTGCTTCTCCTTAGCCCTGACGGCCCGGATCCGCTGCCCGAGTTCCCGGGAAAGCCGCACCGCCGCTTCAGGGCATAAGTGGCTGCCGTCATAGGTGCGGAAACTGCCCGGGTCTAAGTCCAACCATATGCCCCCCGCGCGCGTAAACTTGTCAACAAACGCTTTTTCGTCGAACCCTCCCCGTGTGTTCTCCAAGCCCAGCACCTCCGGGCAAGCCGGCGCCCGGAATCCATAGACCTCGATGGCCTTCTGCCGCCACGCGGCGACGGTTCGGACGACCGAGTCGACTATGTCCGGCGAGACGGGGCCGTCGCGCTCCGGGCCAAACACGGTCGAGTATCCTGCTACGGCAGCGGCCTCGTTCCTGGGCGTTCTATCCGTCGCGATCCATCCGTCTGCCCGATACGCTTGCGAGTACCGAATCGGCCCCCGGCTCGCTTTTCCGCCTTCCTCGTGTTCGACGTTGGACGCAAGCGGCCGGAGGAAGTGAAAAAGCCTCGCTAGATGCGGGTTCATGTATTTTTCCTTCGCGAGCAACTCCCTACGATACACAAACTCGTTTTGGTCGGCGGCCCCCTTCGTTAGAGACAGCGGACTGATGCACAGAATCACGCCTTTGCGGCTGCTCTTGCGCGCCAGAACGTTCTCGGCGGCGCGCAAATACGGCTCGGTGTACCCCACGTGGCCGAAACTGTAGTTGAGAACCCGCGTGTTCGGCAGCCACCGTTCCATTTCGCCCGGGGAAACGGCGCGAAGGGCTCTGGAATCCCCCGTTATGACCAAGTCCGCGCAGTCGCGCCAGGAGACCTTCATTTTCCAGAAATAACGATCCGGGACACCCGAAACGTCGCTGTGACGAGAGAATCCCAAACCGAAGATCAGGAGCAGCGAAAAGCCCAGCGCCACAACTGTGCGTTCTTGTAGCAAGAAACCCATCTTACGTGCTGTAGTTGCACGGCTATCGTTCGAATTGCGTCCCATCGACCTTCTCATTCTGCTTGCGATTCCTCACACGCGACCTCCACCCTAGAACTGGAAGTAAATGAATGCCGCGCCGGGGCCTCGGAAAAACACGCATGCCGTCAACAGAACTCCGACCGCAATCGTATGTGCCGCGACCGCCCACCTCGAGTCGCGCCACTTCCGGTCGTGGAGTCCGGAGTACACGACCGCTTGTCTCCCGATCATCAGTCCAGTAACTAACACGGCCTTCCAAGTGATAAACTCCGCTGCCGCCGCAACGCCGGGATATCCAACGTCGAACATCCTTAGTATGATCACCCCCGCTTGGTCAAGAGACTCCGCCCGGAAAAACACCCAGGCAAAAAGCACCATCAGAAAGATGACCAGCACAGCAATATGTCTGCCGCCGCGTATTCCAGCCAGCTTCTCGGGCCAGCGCGTCTTGCGTTCAATGGTCAGATATAGCGCATGCATGGCGCCCCACGCCAGAAACGTCCATGAGGCGCCGTGCCACAATCCCGAGACCAGCATCGCGATCCACATATTCCGCAACCCCGCAGCCGCGCCGCGCCGCGATCCCCCCAACGGAATGTATACGTAGTCCTGAAACCAGCTTGACAGAGAAATGTGCCAACGCTTCCAAAACTCGCGAATGCTCGAGGAAAGATAAGGATGGTCGAAGTTGAGCGGAAACTCGTAACCCATCCATTTGGCCAATCCGCGCGCAATGTCGCTATAGCCGCTGAAGTCGCAGTAGATCTGAAACGCAAACATCACCATGACAATCCACCAGTAGCTGCAGGACGCGAGCGGCGTCTCCATCGCAAACGCATTGTTGACCACCGGCGCGATCGTGTCGGCCACCACCATTTTCTTGAAGAAACCGTACGCGATCAGCCGCATCCCTTCCCACCGTTTCTCTTCTGTGGTTGGGACAACGTGCTCGAGTTGGGGCAGCAGATAGGTCGCGCGCACGATCGGCCCCGCCACCAACTGCGGGAACATCGCCAGGTACGCGAAAAAGTGTAAAACGTTCCGCGTGGGTGTCAGTTTGCCGCGGTAGACGTCAATCGTGTAGCTCATCGACTGGAACGTGTAGAAACTGATCCCGACGGGTAACGGAAAATGCAGAAGAGGAAGCGAGAAATCCGACCCGAAGCACGCGAAGATCCAGTTAATATTTCCTGTGAAAAAATCCAAATACTTGAACGCGCCGAGCGAGCCGACATTGCCCACAATCGAGGCAACCAACAGCAGTTTTCGCTTGCTCGGCCAGCGGACCATCGCCATCGCCGCGAAGAAATCAATGAACCCGCTGGCGAGAATTAGAAAAACAAATCGCCAGTCCCACCACCCATAAAAGAAAAACGATGCGGCAGTCAGATAGCCCCAGCGTGCCGTTTTCCATTTACGGAGTATGGGCCAAGCCACGAAGAATAGCGCGATAAAGACGATAAACTCAGGCGAATTAAATAGCATGCACAGCCTGTATCAGAACGCCGTCGACACCAGCATCGTTCCACGCGGTTGCACGCCCTGTCCCGACGACGTCAAATTCCTCGAAACCGACGCGCCGTATTCTACCGTAGCGAATTCCCGGCGCGCCACCCTGGGGCCGCCGGCACTTCGCAATTCCCGAGCAGGCCTGTGGATAACGGCCGGACCCGCTTTCAGCGATCCCAAACATGCCCGAAGTTGACGGGACAAAACCCAAATTCGACGACAAAGATGATGTACAGCCGGGCAAATCATGAGGCACTATGCAGAAAAGGCTTGATTCCGAACTGGTTGATTCGTTTCCTTGTGATTCGTTTCCTTGTGATTCGTTTCCTTGTGATTCGTTTCCTTGTCAATCCGACGCATGTCGTTTATACTAGTAGGTTAACCATTTTCTTGATTTCGGGGAGGGTGTGGGATGCGGCACGGGTCAAGCCTCGTTGCGGCCATGGAGGGGATCAGCCGTTCCGCGTTTCGCATTGCCAAAGAACTGGCCCGGAACAGCCGCTCGGGTCTCACCGTGCGCTTTCTTTCCAAGAAGCTGGATCTTCCCGTCGAGGAAATCGAGTATCTGATCGATGTCAGCCCCCGGTTGATGTTTTATGACTTAACCAAGGTTAAACTCGCTGCCGAGGGCCGAAGCGCCGTCAAACGGATACTGGAAGGACTCGAGAACCGCGGCGACGTGCCCGCGCTGTTCCGGCGGGTCAAAGCCCTGGGTCCGCATGAATTCCGGCGACTCGAGGAACAGATCGGGCTGGTACAGCCCGGCACGAAAAGAGCGGCGTCCGAGGAACTTATCAACCGGTACTACGCGCGCCCCGACTCGATTGTCGAGTATGTCGCGACGCGGAACTTCTCGTCGGTTGCCCGCGAGCTATTTGACATGGTATGGCAGAGCAAGAGCGGGGTGCTGCCTGTTTCGAGAATACGCGCCGCGCATCCCGGTTCCGAATTCGAGGTCGAGCAGGGATTGTGGGAGCTCTTCCGAGGTCTTGCGCTTTTCGAGATGTTTCGATTCGACGCGGAAGACCGTCTTGTCCGCGTTGTCGGGGTGTTGTCGGAGCTTCGGCAATGGTTTGAGACGTCTCGAACGCAGAAGGGTTCCAAACCGCGGTTGAAGAGGCGCCGCGCTGCGCCGGATAGCGTGGTGGATTCACGGGGACTGGAGTTCTCGGATCAGGTATGCCGCCTGGTGGCGGCCTTGTCCGCGAAGCCTGCGCGGTTGCGGGGCGACGGGGAACTGTTCCGTGAAGCACAGCGGCGCCTCGGCGAAATCTGTCCGGAAACCGCTGACCCGTCCCTGACCACGTATTTGTGGGCGGCCCAAGGCGTGGGCTGGGTGGCGCGCGTTGACAACGACCTGCGGGCAGGCGAACTGGAACCGCTGATTAATCTTGACCGAATCGGCCGGCATCGGATTCTGTTTGATTGGTTTACGAGTTGTCGTGGCGAGGCGGCGTCCCGGGAGATCTTGGCGGGACTGCTGGAACACATGACGTCGGGCGCATGGTACTCCATCACGGAGTTCGTGCACTTCGCTTCCACCGTAAACGCGAACTGCGAACGGGCCGTCCTCAGAAATGCGGGCGGACATTGGCATTACGTGTGTCCAAGCGCCTCGGATAGCGCTCAGCGGGCCTTGGCGCGGTTGTTGAGCGAATGCCTGCTGTGGCTCGGCGTGATCGATCGAACCGAATGCGACGGCGAATCCTTGTTCCGGGTAAGTGAGTTGGGCCGCTGTTTGTTGACGCGCGAAGGAACCGACGCCCTTGTCAAGGCCTTTCCCGGCCGGCAGGCGGAGATCGTGGTCCAGCCGAACTTCGATATTGTCGTTCCCACGCAGGACGTCGACCCCTTGCTGACGGTGCCCCTCGAGCAGTTCGGCAATCGGCTGAGTACCGGGCGAGCAACCGTTTATCACGTTGATAAGGAGTCGTTTACCCGGGCGTTGCAGAGCGGCCATGACGGCAACGCGTTTGTCGAGTTCCTCCTCGCCCACAACCGCAACAAGACGTTGCCGCCAAACGTATTGTTGACGCTCGAGGACTGGCGCGGCGGCATGAAGCGGGTCCGCCTCCGAACCGTCCACGTCTTGGAAACGGATGACCCGCTGATTCTGGCCGATATCATGCACCGACGCAAGTTCGGCAAACATTTCCAAACGCTTGACCCCCAACGAGCCGTCCGGTACTCGGGAATCGCCAAAGCGCAACTTGCTAAGGAACTCGAAAAAGACGGTTTCATCGTCGATTAGGGCCGGGTATCGAGGAGTCTCAGCGAATCTTCGGCGAGCTGGGCGAGTTCCACGTTGGCGTTCTGGGCAACCTGGACCCACAACTGACGGGCCGTTTCGCCGTCGCGCCTGTCGTTCCAGTAGACGTGGGCTATTTCATAGTTCAACCGGGCAACTGCGGCGGCGTTGGCGCAGGTGTCGCGGGCCTTTTCGAGCGCTTTCAGGGGCGAAATCGTCTGGTTCTGGGCTGCGGCTTCCGTTTCGACAACACGCTGCATTTCCTCGACCGCCATCGCGGCCACCCAAACGGTGCCGGCATATTCGGCGACCACGTCTTCGAGCTTCTGGAATCGCTCGCTCTCGACACTTTCGCGGGCATTGTCAAAGGCGTACAGCGACTCATAGTTCGACGGTCTTGCCTCGGCCAAAAGATTCCATCGCCGGACCATTTCACTCCCGGCGGGCTCTTCGGCCACCGCGATCCAATGCTCGTTGTAATCCCGGGCCAGTCTCTCATAGGCCTTGTCCGCAAACGCATAATCCTGCTGTGCGAACGCGAGATCGGCCAACCGGCGTTGGGCTTCGCCCGCAAGCGGATCCTGCGGGTACGTCTCGACGGCCTTGATCAGCAGGCTGCGGGCGTCGCCGTCTCGATGATTCGCGACGGAGCGTTCGGCCTCGGCAAGGAGGGGACGAATCGGCGAGATCGCCGCTTGCTCCCAGGCGCGGCGCGTGCTTTCCACGGAAGTTGAAGAGGACGATTGGCGAAGGACGGTGTACACGGAAAGGCCGATTACGACTATGAGCACTGCGCTGGCGTACACAAGACGCCTGCTCAAAGCGCGGCGCGGAATCTCCTGCTCGGCAAGTCGGCGCCGCACACCGGGCAGCAAGCTTACGTTCAGTTCAGGGACGGTTACGGGGATCTGGCTTACCAAGGCGCGCAGTCGCTCGTGCTGCTCCCTGCAAGCGGCGCACGTGTCGAGATGTCTATCCAGCGCATCGCGGTCCCGTTCGGGCAGGTCGTCGTAAACGGCCGCCGCCATAAGGCCGCGCATGTGTCTGCATCGCCGCATACCCTTACTCCTTCTCCATCCGAACGGCCTCATCATGCAAGTCCCCCAGCTCTTGTTGGAGCTTTCGGAGCGCGCGAAACAAATGTACTTTCACGCTTCCTACTGTACAGCCCAACACATGGGCGATCTCCGCCAAGTGCATCCCGTCGTAGTGGCGCAGCACAAAAACTGCGCGTTGCGAGGCCGACAAACACGGCAAAGCCGCCTGAATCCGGGCGTCGATCTCGTTTGCGCGGACCCGCCGCTCGGTATCCATGGACGTGGGCTCGACGGCCGCGCCCACGCGCTCGGGCACATAGGCCTCGTTAAACGCTTCAGAACGACGGCGCTTGTTGCGGCGCAGCAGGTCAATGGACTGGTTGGCGGCCAGCCGCATGACCCACGGCACAAACCCGCCCGTGGGCCGCCACGTGTGAATCTTGCGGTATACCTTTAAAAACGTTTCCTGCGCGACGTCCAGCGCGTCCTCGCGGTTCGACGTCATGCGGTACGCCACCGCAAATACTTTGCCCTCGAGCCGCCGCACCAGCTCGTCAAACGCCCGCTCATCGCCGTCCCGGAAGGCCAGTGCGAGCTCGTCAACGTCCCTGGACTCACGCTCTGTCCTGGGTTTCAAATTCATCAATAAAACGCGCTTTCCCGCCAAAAGGTTAACATGACCTTCCCTCGATTTTCTCATTTTCCCCGGTATGGCGCAGAATGACAGTGAAGCCCGCTTGATTTCAACTCCGCCAAGGCACTTTATCCGCACTGCTTCATTCTGCTAGCATGAAGTCGTGCCCAAGAAAAAAGCAGATAAAAAGCCAAGACTTGTGCTCACGCTCGACGGTGACAAACTCGGTTTGGTCGCTGCCACGTTGGTTTGCACCGTTGTGATGGCGGTGGGTTTCTTTGTTCGTGAGGCCGGAGTTGTGGAGGTGCTGTGGCGCGGCGGCCTGGCGTTTGTGGGAACGTACGCCGCCACGTTCTTTCTTGTGCGGTGGATATTGCGGTGTGTGCTGACGGAATTCGCCGAGTATAGAGGGGCTCGGAAGCACGAACGCGCCGAGAGGCTGCGCCAGGAACAGGCAGAACGCTCGCGGCAGAAGGCAGGGGCCGGCGTGGCCGAGACGTCAGGAGAGAACGAATGAGATTGCAGAGACTTTGCCTTGTCGCAATAGCGGCCCTATTGTACGCAAAGGCGGCTTCAGGGCAGGCGCCCGACCTGGCAAATATGGACCTGGTGCAGAAATCGGTGCCCGATGGCCCCGTGGCCAAAGTAAATGGTGTAAATATCGGCGCAGAAGAATTCAAAGCGCTGTACAAAGGCGAGATCGCCTTAGCCG
>DUZM01000103.1 GCA_013349485.1 Candidatus Hydrogenedentota bacterium
GCGCCACGCGTTGGCGTAGTATCCCTCGAGGGGGCTTAGGAGCAACCCGCCGTAGCCGCACCCGTCCGCGTCGAGCGCGCGCTCGAGACAGTCGATTTCGCCGGCCGTGGCCCCACCGTGCCGGCAGACAAATGCAAGGTTCAACCGGAATACGACCTCGCTGGGCGCGAGGGCGCTCGCTTGCTCAAACCATTGCACAATCCGCCGCACAGAGCGCTTGCGCGCCGCCCCCGACAACGCCCGGAGATTGAAGAGGGCAAAGCTGCCGGCCGCGGCCGCGAACTCGGGCCGATCGGGATAGCGATCAAGCGCGTCCCCGATTTGCTCGCCTACCAGGACGCGCTGGCCCGGCGCCTGGCTCGACGCGTATTGCATCAGTTCGGCGAAAGCGCGCACCGGCTCGGGCAGCGCCCCGAACGGCCGTTCGCGTGCGGGCTGCAGGGCGATCCAATCGAGCAGATCGCCCCACCGATTCTCGCCGGCCAGTTCCGGCGCCTTGGCGGCCCCCTGCGCGCGGATACGTTCCGCCTGGTCGTCATGGTCGAGGTAGAATTCGAGGAGTTCAACCAGGTTGTCCTGTCGGTAGAGCACGACATGCTCGCGATCTCGGAGACAGTCCCGGACTTCCCGGTTGTCCTCCTCAAGAAACAGCAGGGCGTTGCAGGCCAAGGCTTCGAATGCGCGTAGGTTCATTTCATGTCGAACGCCGTAGTTAAACGCGATTCGTGCGCGGTTCATGAGCCGGGTGTATTCATCGTCCGGGAAACCGCCGCCGATCACGACGCGGCGCCGATCCGAAAGCGAAGCGACCTGTTCGAGCAACCGGCCGCGCTCGACGTGTATCGAGTAGTTCAGATTGCCCGCGTACAGGATATCGATGTCCTTTTCGACGTCGAGTTTCCGGTGGACGGGGGTGCGCTGGGAATACAGCGGGAAGAAGTAGCGCGGCTCGGTCCGCCATAACCGTAACGACTCGGCGCCCAGCTTGTCCGTTAGCACCACGTCGTAACGCGACAAGTTGTACTCGATTTGGGGAAAGTAGATGTTCCAGTCCGAGGTCGCCGCGACGGTCTTTATTGGGCAATCCTCGACGGCACGGGGCGGCGGATACATCTCGGGCACCCAGCAGAACAGCACGTCCGGCGGCCACGCTTGCGCGACGCGCCGGACCACCTCTGCAGCGGTGTCGCGGGGGTCGAAGGTATAGTCCGCACCTGTTTCCGCAGCCAGCGTACGTATTTCATGGCCCCGAGTCGAGCGAAACAGGCGAACGTTCGAGTCGTCCGCCCCGAACGGTTGCCCCATGCACAATACGTTCACCGTCGGCTCCCCATTTCCGTCGTTTAGACCGTTGCAGCATTGGAACAGCGCATGACTTCCGATAGAATAGGCTTCGAAGTCCAAGGAGAGCAAGGCCGATGTCACTGCGGATCAAGATACCGCTGATCCTGATGCTGATGGTGGCGTTTAACGCGGCGCTCGGCTACGGCATTCAACGGTTCGTCATCCTGCCGAGTTTCGCCCGCCTCGAGTACAAGGAGGCGCAAAAGGCCCTAGATCGATGTGTCCAGGGCCTCGGGAAGGAAGTGGAGCGCCTCGATGAACTGTGCCTCGAATGGGCCCGGCGCGATCGAACCTACGCCTATCTCGAGGCGCCAAACGCCGCGTTCGAAGAAGCCAACCTGAGTCTCGCGGCCTACGCGGCGAACGAACTTAACCTAATCTTCATTGTCGACCGGGAAGGCCAGGTCGTGTGGGGCCGATGCTACGACCTGACCACCGAGGAACCCGTCGCCATGCCGGAGTTTCCCGAAGCCCCGTGGTCGCCGACGCATCGTCTGGTGCGGCACGCGAAGGCAAGCAGCGGCGTGGCCGGCATTCTCGGCGCGGCGCGCGGGCCCATGCTTGTTGCCTCACGCCCTGTAGTCAGAAATAATACAACCGGGCCGATTCGCGGCTGCGTGATTTTCGCCCGGTTTCTCACGCGCGAGCGGATCCGCGAGATTGCCGAACAGGTCCAAGTCGATATGACGATCGAACGCCTCGAAAACGCGGCACTCAGGGCGGAGGAACGGGCGGCGCTCCGCCCACCGGCCGGCGCCGAACGTCGCGTGTATCGCGGCGGCGAGGGCGAGCTGCTGAAAGCATATGCCGGCGTTGCAGACGTTTATGGGCAAACGACGATGGTCGTTCGGGCCGCCGTTCCCCGCGACATCCTTCAGGCGGGCCGCGTCGCCGCACGCTACACGTTTTGGTCAACCATAGTCATCGGGCTGGTGGTGCTGCTGGTTTTGGATCACCTGCTCCATCGAACCGTTTCAGAGCCTCTGTCGAGGCTCACAAGACACGTGATCGGCATCAGTACGAGCGACGAGCTTACCGTGCACGCGCCCGTGCCGCGCAACGACGAGATCGGCGCGTTGGATCGCGAATTCAACTTGATGGTGCAGCGGCTGCAGGGCGACATCGCCGAGCGCAAACGCGCTGAGGAGGCGCTCCGGCAGAACGAGCGCCTCGCCGAAATCGGGCAGATGGCCGCGTCCGTGGCACACGACATAAGAAATCCCTTGGCCGGCATGAGCGGCGCCGTGCAGATCCTCCGCGACGGGCTGCCCGAAACCGACCCGCGCCGGGACGTCACCAACGAGATCCTCGGCCACGTCAACCGCGTCGAGAACACCGTGCGCGGGCTGCTGATGTTCGCCAAGACCTGGACGCCAAAGAAGCGCGTGTGCGACCTGCACGCCCTCATCCAAGAGGTCGTCGCAGCCATTCAGACGCAAAGGAACTGCGCCCAGGTGCGGTTCGTATTTGACGGCGGCCCTCACGTGGCGCTCGCGGATCCCCTGCTGCTCGAGCAGGTGTTTCGGAACGTCGTCGATAATGCCTTGGACGCTATGGCGGACGCGGGTGAAATACGGTTCGCCTTTGACGACGGCCCGCGTATGATACGCATTACGGTGTCGGATTCGGGCCCGGGTATCGCGCACGACGTGCGCGAACGCATACTCGACCCGTTTGTCTCGACCAAAACGGCGGGCACGGGTTTGGGGCTCGCCATCTGCAAACGGATCGTCGAGGCCCACGCCGGAACGATCGCCGTCGAAAGCGAAACAGACCATGGCGCGTCTGTTATAATAGCGCTTCCAAAAGGAGTCTAAATCGTGGCCGAACGCATACTGGTGGTTGACGACGAGAAATTGATTCGGTGGTCGCTCCGCGAACACCTGACCGGTGAAGGCTACGAGGTACTCGAAGCCGAGAACGGGGCAACCGCGGCGCGTTTTGTCGAGGAGGGCGCGTTCGACCTTGCGCTGATCGACGTCCGCCTCCCCGATACGGACGGTATGGCGCTGCTGACCGCCATCAGCGAAACGTTGCCGGACGTGCCCGTGATCATTGTCACGGCCTTCTCGACGGTCGACGGGGCCGTGGACGCCATGAAGTCCGGCGCGTTCGACTACGTCACGAAGCCGTTTAACATGGAGGAACTCAGCATCGCCGTGAAGCGAGCCCTCGAGACGACGCAACTCCGCCGGAAAGTCAGCGAGCAGGTCGACATCGAGAAGGCGCGCTTTGGGCTTGGCAACGTCATCGGTAAGAGCCCCGGCATGCTCAGAATCAAGGAGTTGGTCGAGCGCATCGCCCAAAGCGAGACCACGACGGTGCTGCTCCTCGGCGAGAGCGGCACCGGAAAAGACATGATCGCCCGGGCCATACACTACGAGTCGAATCGCGTAGATGCACCGTTCATGAACATCACCTGCACGGCCCTTCCCGAGAGCCTGCTTGAATCCGAGTTGTTCGGCTATGAAAAGGGTGCCTTCACGGACGCAAAAACGCAGAAACGGGGCCTGTTCGAGTTGGCCGACGGCGGCACGGTTTTCATGGACGAGATCGGCGACATGACGCCCGCGCTTCAAGCCAAGCTGCTCCGCGTGCTGGAGGATAAAGCCTTCAAGCGCATCGGCGGCAGCAAGGACATCAGCGTCGACATTCGCGTCATCGCCGCCACCAACAGCGACCTCGAAAAGGCCATCGAGAAGAACGCATTCCGCGAAGACTTGTACTACCGAATAAGTATTGTGCCCGTATACATTCCCCCGTTGCGCGAGCGCCCCGAAGACATCCCGCTGCTCGCCAACCATTTCATCACACTGTACAACACCGAGTTCCGCCGGAGCGTTCAGTCGCTTTCCGCCGAGGCCCTCGACCGCATTCAGCGCTATGATTGGCCGGGCAACGTGAGAGAGTTGCGCAACGTCATCGAGCGCGCTGTGCTCCTCGGCGCGGGCGACGTCATCGCTCCCGACGACATTCAACTGGGCCGATCCGTGCTTGGGCCAAAGACAAAACAAGACCGATACGTCGTCCGACTGCCCGAAAACGGGTGCAATCTTGCCGACGTCGAGACCGATTTGGTGCGCCAGGCCCTCCAGCGCACTAACGGAAACCAAACGCAGGCCGCAAAGCTGCTGGGTCTCACACGCGATCAGATCCGTTACAAGGCCGCGAAACTCCGCGACCTCGAGGCGAAGCCGCCAACGTCCTGATCCCTTGTAATAGGCCGCCCCGCAGCCGCGGGGACGGACTAGGGGCGGGCGGGAATTTCACCTATGCCACGTTGGCCCATTCTCGAAGCGGCTGTCTACTACTACGCCGTCCTTGACGAATCGTGGCGTGTAGTTCTAGACTAACTGCGGCGTCCAATACGTCTGACGGCAGGGGGAAGAAGGGAGAAACGCGCCGTGGATTGTCCCGTATGCCGAGAACCCATGATTGTCCTCGAGCACGAAGCCATCGAGGTGGACTACTGCCTTTCCTGCAAAGGCGTGTGGCTTGACGCGGGCGAACTCGAGTTACTGTTCGGCGACGCGGCGGCCTGCGCGGCGTTCCTCGATGCGGGCGATGCGGCGCGCGCCAAGGGCGAGAAGCCCCGGCGGTGTCCCGTGTGCAGGAGAAAGATGGAAAAAGGCGTAACGGGCGGCGGTGCGCCGGTTACATATGATCGATGCCCGAGAGGCGAGGGCCTCTGGTTCGACGAAGGGGAACTGGCTCAAGTGTTGAAGCACGGAGCGACGGATGATCGGCAAGGGGCCGTTGTCGGTTTTCTGCGGGACGTGTTTCCAGACGAAGCGGCGCGGTGACCTGCAGACGGACAACTGGATGTGTTAGCATGCCGCGAAGACACCAAGGCGCGAAGCAGCACGGGAGGATACCGAGTTATTCGGCCTCGGCGACGTCGAGTTTATGGTGAGAAACTGTGGCCCGCTCGTGCCAGGGCAAACTGAATCGGGGGGGGGCGCAGCGTACACGGAAATGGGCTATGGCTATAGGGATCATGCTTATTGCGGCGATGGTTTTGCTGGTTGTGATAGTCGTTGCGGTGATTGGCATCTACAGCGGAAAACGATGAGGAAGATGAGTCATGGGAATTGCGCTTGTTGCTCTATTCGTATTGTTGGGTGTGATTGTCGTTTGGGTGATCGGCATATTCAACGGCTTGGTGCGCTTGCGCAACCAGGTCAAGAACGCGTGGTCGCAGATCGACGTACAACTCAAACGCCGGCACGACCTGATCCCGAACTTGATCGAAACCGTAAAAGGCTACATGTCACACGAGCGTGAAACCCTCGAGAACATCACCAAGGCGCGTAACTTGGCCGTCCAGGCGTCGGGCGTAGCGAACCAGGCCCAGGCCGAGACCAACCTCAACCGCGCCCTCGGACAGTTCTACCTCGTCGTCGAGAATTACCCGGACCTCAAGGCAAACCAGAACTTTCTGTCGCTACAAGAAGAACTGACCTCGACGGAGAACAAGATCGGGTTTTCGCGGCAACATTACAACGATCAAGCCATGCGTTTGAACAACAAGATCGAGATGTTCCCGAGCAACATCGTCGCCGGCATGTTCAACTTCAAACAGGCCGAGTTCTTCGAACTCGAGGATGAAGCGGAACGGGCCGTTCCCAAGGTTAGTTTCTAGTAGTCTGCGATCAACAGAAATGGCTTTCCTGAACTGCCCTACGAGCCGAGAGACGCCAAGGAGAAAGAAGAAATGTCCACACATCCCTTCATTTACAGTCTGCTTCTTCTGGCGGTGGCGGCCGTTGTTTGTTCTTGCGACAGCAGAAGTCCTACTGAGACGCCGTTGCCTGAATCCACGGCTGCGGAGAAGGGCATGGCAACGCAAGGCCCTGCTGCTCGTGAGCAGGGGCCGGACGTAACGGGTGCGGGCGCCTCTCTCAAGGTAGCCGAGCCGCCTGCGGAAGGCGCCGAAGCCGGGCCGCGTGTTGCTAGTTACACGCTGACGGCGAAGGGCGGCAGAGAATGTACCATTGCATTTAACTTCGACCGTGGGAACAAGCTTCGCAACGTCGACATTAACCCTCCTGTTCCTCTTGGGGGAGACACCCAACTTGCTGAAGAGTTCCAGTTCGTGAGCAAGAACGGGAAACCCGTGACAATCGCGGTGCGCTGGACGTCGGGCGAGGCACGAGAACTCATGAATATTGATGTTCTGCCCTGGACGCCTGAACCCGGCACGGTGCCCGAAGGAGAGACACGAGAAAGAACCCTTCTTCTGGAGACGAAGGAGGGCCGTGACATAGAGGTGAAGTCGACGTGGCGGGGCCTTCCGGGCGGCGGAATCGAACTCCGGTACATCGAGTTTAAAGAGAGCCCCGATATCGCTGAAAAGGGATGATGTGGCGGACGCTTCGCGCCGCCTAAGGGCCGGGGCCAGTATTCGGCATCATGGATGTAAGCTGTGTGGGAACAGATACGATCAAATAGGCGCAAGTCGTTTTTCCTGGTCTTCATCATGGCGTTTGTGTTGATGGGGTTGGGTTACGTGGTTGGCGAAGCCCTTGCGCGGCAGGCGGGCTTTAGTGGCGCGGGCATCATCGGGCTGGGTGTCGCGTTGATCGTCTGGCTCGTGATGACGCTGGTCACGTTTGCGGGCGGCGACAAGATTCTGTTGGCCGTGAGCCACGCCCGCCGAATCGAGAAGCAGGACCATCCGCAACTCTACAACGTCGTCGAGGAGATGACGATTGCCGCCGGGTTGCCCAAGGTGCCCGCCGTATACGTCATCGACGACATGGCGCTCAACGCCTTTGCCACGGGCCGTAACCCGGACAAATGCGCCGTGGCCGTCACGGCGGGATTGTTGGCCAAACTCAACCGCGACCAGTTGCAGGGCGTGATAGCCCACGAGATCTCGCACATCATCAACCGCGACGTACTGCTTATGACGGTGCTCGGGATTATGATGGGCGCCATTGTCATGATCTCGGAGATTTTCCTGCGTTCGCTCTGGTACGGCGGTGGCCGGAGATCGAGGCGCTACAGTTCGTCGCGCGGCGGCGGGCAAGCGCAGTTGGTCATGATGATTCTCGCGGTAGTCTTAGCCATCCTTGCGCCGATCTTGGCGAACCTGATCTATCTGGCGACGTCGCGGAAACGCGAATATCTTGCCGACGCCAACGCGGCCGTCCTGACACGGTATCCCGACGGCCTGGCCGGCGCGCTCGAGGTCATCGCGCACGACGGCACGAAACTCGCCGCGGCCAACCGCGCGACGGCGCCGATGTACATCGCCAACCCGTTCAAGAAACTCAAGGCGTCGGCCGGCCTGTTCAGCACGCATCCGCCCATCGAGGAGCGTGTCCGGATTTTGCGCACCATCGGCGGGTCGGTTTCCTACGCCGCGTATCAGCAAGCGTGGAAGAACGTCGCCGGGAAATCGGCGGGCGCATTGCCTGAATCCGCCCTGAGCGCCTCCGAGTCGCAGCCGGTTCGTACAGCGCATCCGGATGCCGCGAAGGCCGACAAGAGGCAGCAAATGCGGCAGGCCGGCGACATGCTGCGCAAAGTCAACGAGTTCTTCTTCCTGCCGTGTGCGTGCGGCCTGCGCATCAAACTCCCGCCGAATTTCAAGAAAGACCACGTAGCGTGCCCGCGGTGTCATCGAGACTTGGCCGTGCCTGTTGCACAGTTGGCGGCCATCGGCGCGGTGGCCGACACGCTCGCCGGCGAAACCCCGGGGCGCCGCGCACCGGGCATCCCGGCCGCAGCGGCGATGGCCGCCCCACTCGAGGTCGCGCGAACGGGCAGCGGCTGGCAATCCTTCAAATGCAACTGCGGCAGTACGTTGACTCTCTCCCCCTCGTTCAGCGCGAACCAGATCCGCTGCAACCAGTGCGGCAAGACCGTCCGCGTCAAGCAGGCGTGAAGGCAAGCTACTCGGCCGGTTCTTGGCCGGCCTCTGCTGTGCCGTGCTCGGGAAACGTGTCCGGCAAGACGGTCATGGTTGTGCTGAGTCCGAGGGCAAACCCGAGTTCGTTCGGAAAAGTTACTTCGACGTAGTATGCGAGCCACCCGTCTGCGGGCGGCGCGACGTTTGCGGTGCACCGGCGGTCGCCGTCGAGGTCTTGGCTTGACCAGAAGGCATTCCGGAAATCGCGGTTGGGCGACGTGGCGCGCCACAGCCGGGCCTTGCCGTCGGCCCTGTCCCACGCTACCTCGAGCATACCGTCTTTGTTTCGCGACCAGGTCATTTCGGGCATGGGCGTTCCCGTGAGGACATCGTGGTAGAAGGCGGTCAGGGAGGTCACGGACGCCACGCCGAGGCCGTGGCCGGCGTTGGCCTCGTAATGCAGATACTTGGGCGGTTCGAGTTGCGGGAAATAGAGGTTGGCCGAATCGACGCACCAGTACGGGTCGTTCGTGCCCAACAAGACCAGTTTCGGCATTGTCATTTCATCGCGGAAGGCGAATGGATCCAC
>DUZM01000127.1 GCA_013349485.1 Candidatus Hydrogenedentota bacterium
TTCAGGGGACGTCGCCACAAGCGGCGTTTCCGTGACGGCACGCGGCCGATCTTGGCTAACAGCCGCACTATCCGGGATGTGGGCGGCCTTGCGCCATTTGGCCTTGTTCAATGCAAGCAGCGCCGCAATAGCGCAGAGGACAACAACCAAACCCACGACAATCTTCTTCATGGCCAGTATCCCTCCCACAAGACTTCCGACGCCGCCGAGCCCGGTTCCGGCCGCCGCGCCTTCCCAGGCCGCAGGCGCGCCTGCGATGACGCCCATGATGTGCGCCGCCTGCTTGTCCGACGACTCCTCTGGTGGCGGGGCGCCCTCCAACTCATGGAAGATGCGTTTCCCGAGGGTATCGCGGGCACGGGCGAGCCGTTTCTTGGCGGCGTTGGGCGATATCTCGAGCAGCGCGGCGATTTCGCGGATGCTTTTCCCGGAAAAGTAGCGTAGGAGGAGGAGTTCGCGGGGGGCTTCGTCGAGTTGCATTATCTGACGGCGGACGGTCTCGCGGAGTTCCCGCCGCGCCATATCCGGAGCGGCTGCGGGTTCACGGACATCGACGCGCGCCGTGGCCTCGGCCTCGCGTTGGCGGGACTTGAGCATCGTGTAAGCGGTGTTTCGCGCGATAGTAAGCAACCACGCGCCGAATTTTCGCCGTTCGTGCAACGATCCGAGCCGTTGAAACGCCCGCAGAAAGGTTTCCTGTACAACGTCGTCCGCATCCGCCGCATTGCCCAGGCGCGCATACGCCGCCGCATGAACCACAGGTAAATACCGCCGGACGAGAATCCCGAACGCATCCCGCTGGCCCTCGAGAACCCGCCGAACCACTTTCTCGTCCGAACCCGACTCGAAACGAAGCATCCCTAAAACCCTCTTCCTACATAATAGACTACCGGGCCGCCATTTTGGGGCCGTTCGCTCTCGGCATTGCTTGCGGCACGAAAGCCGCACCCTCCAATGAGGACTAATCCCGTGAGTAGTTGGAAATCCCCACCTGCTGCAACCTGTCATTCCGGTCCCCTTTTGTCATTCCCGCGTCCCCGTTGTCATTCCTGCGAAAGCAGGAATCTCCGCGCACGCCCGTGGCTACTGGCGAGCATCGAGATTCCCAATCAAGTTGGGAATGACATGCTGGGCGTTGGGAATGAGAGGGTAGACATTGGGAATGACGTAATAAACTTTGGGAAAAGACGCCCGGGACCTCGTCGCGAGTCGGCCGGTTTCCTAAACGCGCGTTCACGTCGGCCCTTTTCGAAGGAATGTGTTCTTGACAGCGGCCTTACCCAGCCTTCCGCTTCACCCAAGTCTCGGCTCTGCCCCGCCACCCCCTACGGAGGCGATGGTTCCGCGTTCCTCCTTGACATCCCCTGCATGTAGAACCATCATTGTCAATCAGACTGAAGGGGAGCAGACATGCACCCGCTCGTACTCGAGTTCGCTAATGGCAGGACCTTTTTCTACGGGATGGTCATTTCGCTGATCGCTTGCGCGTCTCGACTTCGTTCCAAGGGCGGGAAGTCGCGCGGCGCACTGCGGATCGTTGCGATTCTCGGCGCCGTACTCGTGATAGCGTCCGCAACGCCGCTGCCGATTTGGATATATGTCCTTTGGCTTCTTCTTCTGGCCGTCAATGCTGCACTTCCAGCGCGAGACGAGGAGCGTGCTAAGAAGCGCGGATGGCTTGTTTTCGGTTGTCTTGCTGTTTTGGCCATTCTCATGATGATGCTCGAAGCGCCGTATCATTTAACGCCCTCGATACCGTTTCCACGGGGAAAAGCGCTCTATGTCATCGGGGATTCGCTGAGCATGGGCGCGGATACGCAGGAGCAGAATTGGCCTGAGTTGCTGGGCGTAAAAGCGAATGTCCCGGTGCGGAATTTCTCGTTCGGCGGGGCAAAAGTGGGTTCGGCTCTTCACAACGCCGAGCGAATCGAAGCGGACGATGCCCTTGTCATACTCGAGATCGGCGGCAACGACGTTCTGTATCGCACGGCTGTTCGGGACTATGCGGCCGACCTTGGGGAGCTGCTCGCGACGGTTTGTCAACCGGGCCGGCAGGTCGTGATGTTTGAACTGCCGCTCCCGCCGTTCCATAACGGCTATGGAAGAGTGCAGCGAAAACTCGCGCGCACGTACGGCGTGACACTCATTCCGAAGCGGTACCTGACAAAGGTCTTGGGCGCGCCTGACTCGACGCTGGACGGCCTTCACTTTTCGCACACGGGGAATGAGCTGATGGCGGAGACTGTTTGGAGGCTTTTTGAGAAGCGCGGATGAGAACGCAGCGCTTTTCACGAGATATGGACTTCCTCTTGGGCAAGCCAAGCCGCGTACTCGAGTGCCTGCTGGATGTCCGCCGCTTCCAGGTCGGGATAGTCGGCCAGAATTTCGTCCGCCGCCGCGCCATGCGCGACCTGCCCAACGATAACGGACACTCAAATTCGCATGCCCCTGATGCAGGCGCGTCCCGCCATGATTTTTGGATCGAACGTAATCCGTTCAAACATGCTTCCCTCCTCCACATGAGGTCAGTGCAACATAGAACAGCCATCTTACGCCTCCCTCAGGTCCCGTGCATCATCCTAAGACGGGCAGCTAGAAGCCAGGAGTCAGAAGACAGAATCTCAAGAGCTTAGGGGTGAATGCTGGCACAACGACACTCATCCTCCGGGTAACTCAAGAAGTATCACAAGAACAGCGCCAACTCGCCAGCGCCGGACATTCTGTCTCCTAACTCCTGTCTCCTGACTCCTGAATTCAATTGACCTTCTGGGGATCATCAGTTTCCTTCTTGGGAGGTGACGACTTCGGTGACGTTGTTGTCCTCATCGACGTGGACAATCTTCGGGCGGTGTTCTTTGGCCGCTTTGACATCCATTTCGACGTAGGTCAGTGCGATGATCAGGTCGCCGGGTTCGCCGAGCCGGGCCGCCGGGCCGTTCAGGCAGACGGTGCGGCTGCCGCGTTTGCCCTCGATGATGTAGGTCTCGAACCGCGCGCCGTTGTTCATGTTGAGCACCTGCACGCGCTCGAACGGCAACATATCGGCCGCGTCCATAAGGTCCGGATCGAGCGTCAGACTGCCCGCATAGTCCAAAACCGCCTCGGTCACCGTCGCCCGATGTATCTTGCTCTTGAGCATGGTCACTGTCATGGGAATTCCCTTTTTCGCCCTTTGTTCGGGGGAACCTTTCTTTTGGGAAAAAGAAAGGTTCCCCCGAACCCCTTCCAAAGAAAACCGGGGTTTTCCATTATCACGCCTTCGCGCTGAATTTGATGTTGTCGATCAAGCGTGTCTCGCCGACTCTTGCCGCCACGGCGAGTAGAACCGTTCCTTCAACCCTCTCAACCGGCGTCATCTCTTCGGCGTCGACAAGTTCCACGTAGTCAATATCGACCTCGCACATGCCTTGCCGCACGGCGTCGATAATCCGTTTGGGTTCGCGTTCGCCGTTCTCGAGCATCTCCTGTGCCTGGAACAGCGCGCGAGACAAGCACGACGCCCGCTGCCGTTCTTCGGCGCTGAGATACTTGTTGCGGGAACTCATGGCGAGTCCGTCGGATTCACGCACGATGGGCAACTCGACAATCTCGACGCCGAAATCGAGGTCGCGCGTCATGCGCCGGATCACGGCCGCCTGCTGCGCGTCTTTCTGGCCAAAATAGGCGCGGTCAGGCAGCACGGCATTGAACAGCTTGGCCACTACGGTCGTGACCCCCCGGAAATGCGTGGGTCGCGCCGCACCGCACAACCGATCCGTAAGCCGCTCGACGGCAACGTATGTCGCGTAGCCTTCCGGATACATGGTCCTGGCATCGGGGGCATACACGGCGTCCATGCCAACGTCTTCGGCGATGCGGCAATCGGCCTCGAACGTCCTCGGGTACTTATCGAGGTCTTCATTCGGCCCGAATTGCGTCGGGTTCACGAAGATGCTAAGGACACCGACGTCGTCGCGCTCGACACAGGCCCGCATCAGGCTGATGTGGCCCTCGTGCAACGCGCCCATCGTGGGCACAAAACCGATAGTCTTGCCGGCGCCGCGCTGTTCGAAGCTCCACGCGCGCATTTCTTTGGCGGTGTGCATGACCTTCATCGGTGTTCGTGCTCCGCGGTCGGGAAGGCGCCTTCTTTCACCTCTTTGACGTAGTCGGCAAACGCCTTCGCCATCAAGCTCTTCGCGTCCCCGAAAACCTTGCTGAATTTGGTGCGTATGCCGAGGCCGAGGATGTCGTGGACCACCAGAATCTGGCCGTCGCAGCCTGACCCCGCCCCAATGCCGATGGTCGGGATGGTCAACGCCTGCGTGATCTCGGCGGCCACATCCGCATTGACGAGTTCAAGCACGACGGCGAAACACCCGGCCGCTTCGAGTCCGAGCGCTTCTTCTTTGAGCCGTTCGCGCGCCTCGTCGCCCCGGCCCTGGATTTTGTACCCGCCGATCTGATGGACGGATTGCGGCGTGAAGCCGAGATGCCCCATGACGGGAATGCCCGCGTGCACAATCGCGCGAATGGCGTCGCCGAACTTGTCGGCTGGCCCCTCGAGCTTGATCGCCTGCGCGCCGCCTTCCGTGATGAAGCGGCCCGCGTTGCGCAGCGCCTCAGCAGCGCTCACCTGATACGACATGAACGGCATGTCGCCGACGACCATGGCGCGTTCCGCCGCGCGGGCCACCAGGCTGGTGTGGTACACCATCATGTCCATCGTAACGCCAAGGCTGTCGTCTCGGCCTTGGACAACCCAGCCCACCGAATCGCCCACCAGCATGATGTCCAAGCCTGCCTCGTCGAGCAGTTTCGCCGTGGGATAGTCGTAGGCGGTGAGTGCGGTGATTTTCTCGCCGGATTCTTTGAACTTCAGCAGCGTCGTGGTTCTGACACGTGCCATGTCTAGTTCCTCCTGAACCGAGCGGTCGAGCACGCGCTGTCTCATCCGTCCCGGTCCCGTTTGGGCTCCAAGCGGAGCGGTCCAAAAGGTCTAGAAGCTTGGCCGGAAAGGTACTTTCTGGCCGATCTTCCTACTCGGTGCGTCCCGGTCTTGTCCGGGCGCTTGGTTCAATTGTTGCACAATGACTTGCGCTACCGCAACTCGACAGCATCTTTGCTCTGCCTCAGTGCTCAGGATGACGCCCTATTGTCACGAAGCGCCTGCCGTGCTATGCTTGTAGCGTCGGTTGCGGCCTCGCGTGGTTTTGATTGATGGCCTGCAGCGGGCATTGCCAAAGGGGGATTGATGCGCGGCATGATAGAGCATCCCGACACAGATCCCGCCGACACAGACGCCATTTTCATCAGCAACGCAGGGGCGGCTGAGGATGAATGGTTGTGTAATAAGGCTTATGCCGTTTGAGGCGCTAGGGTTGTTATGCCGCGGTTCCGCGGCCCGAAGATGTCGTGAAGAAACCACATAACCGTTGTTAGCCTTCTGGCCATTGACTGGGCACGTCCGCTTGGCAGAAAGCGGGTGTTAACCTTGACCTCGACATTGGGGGCGGAGGTATAGGTTTATGTTCGAGGGTTACGAGAAACGTGTTTTCACCCGGCTTAGCATCGACGCGGCCGTCAAAGTCACGCCGCCAAATAGCCAACCCTTTGAGGGCCAGGCCCGAAACATTTCAGTGTCCGGCATTTGCGTTGAGGCGAACGTCGAGCTTCCGGTAGGCTCCGAAGTAAAGGTGTCATTCTTGACGGATACCTTTCAGGAGATTGAAGCCCGAGGGACTGTGGTGCGGGTCGAGGAATGCTGCTTGGGCATACGATTCACGGCATTCGACGGGCCAACATTTGAGCTCTTTAAGGTGTATCTTCTATCGACGGCTGACGACCCCGATGCCTTAGAGAATGAGATTGTTCTTAACGCTAATGAGTTACCCGAAAGGCTCTAGCTGCAGGACATTCCCCTGAGACGAAAACAACGCTAACCGGCGGATTGAGCCGGACGCTTCGCGCCGCTCATCCGCAGACCGTTGGCTGAGATGAGGAGGAAGCATGGGGGTCACCTTGCTGAAACTGGGGAAACCGTCGCCTCTCTTGCCCGAGGAGCTCGTGGTGCATGAGCAACGCCGCTTTCGCGCCGTGTCGAGCACGACGCTTCCCAGTTATCGCATCGGATTCAATTTGCCACCGCTCTGGCGCATTAGCCTTCTGGTGACCAATCGGCGCTGCCTTGTCCTGACCGATCTCTTTCATTGCATGACACAAGAGATCGCGATGTGGTACCCCGGACAGAATCCCGATGACGATCCAGAAACGGTGACGAAGGTCTCTTGTCAGAAAGGATTGTTCGGAAACTGTCTGGAACTCTGCAGTCACAATCCGAAAAGGCGACAACGGTGGCTGTGGTCGCCAGACCTCACCCTGCGATTCTTTCTGAAGGAACCGGAGCAGATCGAGGCAGCCATTCTCAGGCAAATGAAACGGAGCGAAGCAGCCGACCAACCGGGCTAGTCTTGTACTCTGTCAGCCTGGCCTTGCGCTTGAGGGCGGGCTGCGAGCGCGGCAACCGTCTCGCCGGTGACGGGGTCGATCGCGTCGGGCGCGATCTCCGCCAACGGCGCCAACACAAACGCGCGGTTGCGGAACTCTCTGTGCGGCAGGGTGATACGGTCCGATTCGAGAACGCGATCGCCCCACAACACAATGTCGATGTCGATGGTCCGCGGCCCCCAACGGGCCGTCGGTTCCCGCCCGAGGTCCTTTTCGATTTCCTTGGCCGCCTCGTAGAGTTCAAGCGGTTCGAGCACCGTCTCGACCTCCGCGGCCATGTTCAGGAACGCGGGCTGGTCCACCACACCGACCGGTTCGGTTTCGTAGCAACTCGAGCGCGCCGTGACGCGGACGCCGTCCAATTGGCCGAGCGCATCGAGGGCGGCCTCGAGGTTCGCCTTGCGATCCCCGACATTGCTGCCCAAACTCAAATGAACCCGCATCAATGCACCACAAACGGCCCAATCACCGGCCACGAAACCATGTAAAATCCTATCAAACTCGCCGTTCCCCTTCAAGGCACTTACGCGGTTTCTTTTGCGCCGCTGTCGTGCTAGAATACTGGCGTCCGTCACGGCCCCAGCCTTTGGAGTCGTCCGGCAGGCTTGGCTGGTTTCAGCTCGGCTCGGCATGGTTTGCTCGGGTGCGGTCTGCCACACGCGACAACGACGACGAGCGCGACAAGCACATGCCGTGGCTGCTGGGCCGCAGCGGACATTGCCAAAGGGGAGAACGCACGGCATGACAGAACCGACACGCGACAAAGAAGAACCCCTCCACGTTGACAACTGTCAAGTCTACTGGAACTTGTGCGAAGACGTTGCTTCCCTTCGCATAAAATGGAACTTGTACCAAGACCTATACTGTGAAGAAAACATAGGCGTCTTGAAGGACACTGCGCCTACTCCATTCAGCATGATAGAACAAGCCTTGAGATGGGGGATCACTCTGTCCATCTGTCACCTAAGTGAACGAAAGAAGGTGTCCGGCTGCAAGCAGTTTTCAATTGTGAGCCTCGTTGAGGCGCTTGATTCCCCCGAAGGGTTCAGGCAGGAATTCGAGACCTTCCGGGATCAATGCAAGCCAGTCAGGGACTACCGGAACAACTGTGTCGCCCACAAGAACTACGAAGCAGCGCTCAAAGGAGACATTAAGGCCGAACTCCTTTCGCAGATTGGCAAGTCACTTATTGAGGCTATCGTGACGGCGGCAAAGGACCTACTAGAGCACGCGTTCCGTTCTGGCAAAGTGGGGGGAGCGGAGTTCCATTTCGAGCATGTCGAAACTCTCGGCGATGGAAAGACAATAATCGGACAGTTGAAAAGGGCGAAGGAAGCACGCCTCGCGGGCCCTTCTGCCAGCGGCAAGCGCGACTAGGAGATCAAGGCCATGGGCACAAGACAGTGGCATGGCGTGCTCTACCGGTGCGTGAGAGAGTTGTTATTCCTCGCGGGCGGCTGTCTCGTCGGCGTGGCTGCGTTGTGGTTGAGCGCTTTCCTCAGCGGGGTGGCCCTGTTCTTTAGCATCGCCTTCGGTTTGGAGTTAATGGTTAGCTGGATAGAGAGATGGGCGGGGGCGCTCGATAGGGTGAAATTCGCCGTAATCATCGCCCCCTACTTGTTTTTTCTCGTCTACCGAATCGCTCGGGGATATGGTGTTCCGGGTGGATCTGGATCACAGCGGCGACGCGGGGGCGGATGAGTAGGAATGACGGTATGCAGCAAGGCTTATGCCGTCTGGGGGTAGGGTGTTGTGGCGCGATATCGCGGCCCATAGGTCTGATGAAGAAACCATGTAACGGTTGCTGGGAATGGGGAGAGAGATGTGCACGATTCAAAACACTTTATCCAAGAACTCATCGGACGCATCCTTCTCATTGTCTTCGCCGTCCTTTCGGTGGACAAGAGATGGTGGTTGCCAATTGTCGTCGCACCGCTCTTCTGGCAGCTCTGGGATCTCACGGCAGGACGGCGATCACGAATCAATCACCCCATTTTCAAGCTCATTGCTGACGGGATCACGTGGATCGTATGGCTCGCGTACATTGCGTATTCCATCTTCGGTTTTGGCCTGAACATTGGTCACTGGTATGGATGGGTACTCGGCGTTGTGATCGGTCTTGTCGTTGCACAGTTCCTCGGACTTCTCTGGCCTTACCGATGGCATCTTGAAGGGATAGAAAGCACTCTGTGATAAGAATGAGAATTCCCAACAAAGAAATCCAGCTTACAGATTGAATCGCGCGCGATTCAATTTGAAGCTGATTTCAGACGTTGGACAGCAATGACAGGGGCAA
>DUZM01000189.1 GCA_013349485.1 Candidatus Hydrogenedentota bacterium
AATGGACCGTCCGAGGCGCAAACGCCATTCTGGCACTCCGTTGCACGAAACTCTCTAATCGAGAAGAAGACTTCTGGGAACAACGCACAGCATGAAAACCCCAGAATCTGACGCAGGCCCACATCGCGCAGGCGAATTCGCATTATTATTACTTTTGCGGTTGGGCTTGTCGACGCCGCGGAGGTCCAGTTTCCGGGCTTGTTCCCATTCACATTTTTCTTGTTTTCCGAATAAAATGTGCTACACTGGAGTATAGGCAATGCGAGCTACGAGTTCGCACGGCATCATCCTCTGTCATCCGCGTTTGGGACTCTCGAAGGACTGATTGTGTTGTAAGCAGATTCTTCAAGAATGGAGGACAAGACGATGTATGCCGAAGGACGTTATAGAACTGGTTTTGCCATGTGCCTGGCATTGGCGGGCGTTGCGCTTCTGCCGGCAATTCGCACTGGAGCCGATTGCGGCTCGATTCCTTATCAATCCCCGCTCGGAGGCGTGCTGGAGGCCGCTGAAGACCTCACAAAGCGGGCCTCCTCGGACGAAGTCGCATTCGATCCGCTCGATGTGGTCGTATACGAGCCGGGGCAGCGGGCCATCATCCTGTGGAACGGCAAACGGGAATTGCTATTGCTTTCCACGGACATCAAGACGTCGGAAGACGTGTCCATCCTCGAGGTGATCCCGTTGCCGGCCGAGCCGACAGTCACGCTCGGCGATTTCGAGACGTTCGAGAAAATGCGTGCCCTCGTGACCGAGAAACAGATGTGGGCGGTGGCGGCGCAAGGCGGCGTGAATGATGCCCGCCCGTCGGTGGCGAAAGCGGCCACGATCACGTTCCACAGGAAGATGGGCGCCCATGACGTGGCCGTGGTCAAGGTCCTGGAGAAGGAACACTTCGTCGAGTGGGTGCAGCAGTTCTTAGCGGCAAAACAGGCCGTCAATCCGCGGATCCGGCCGGAATTCACCGACATCATCGAGAACTACCTGGCGCGGGGTTTCAACTGGTTTGTTTTTGACACGATTCAGGCAACGGACAGGTTGCAGAGCCGTCAACCGGTTCAATACATCTTCGACGCGGACGCGGTGTTCTACCCGCTCGAGATTTCTTCGCTTGAAAACGGCCGGACCACGATCGACCTGACCGTTGTAACCCAAAGCGAGTTGACCTCCTATCCCCAGATTCGTTTTGCGTCTCGGGACGAATCCGGCCTCGAGATCACTGCGGCGGAACTCGATGGGGTGTCTCGAGGATGGGCGGGTTTCATGCGTGCTCGCGATTGTACAGTTCAGTGCCTGAAGGTGAAGGGCAATATCCGCAAGCTCAAGACCGACTTTGTAGCACGATGAATCTATCCGTCGTCACGCTCTTCCCGTGCTGCGCCTCGATGGCAGCACGGGAAGAGGAGTCATAGCCATGCGCAGGAGCCGTCGCGCCAAAAGGCTGCTCTACTTCAAGAGGCGCTTCAAACACCACTGGCGTACGATTCTATTCTGTCAGATTGCGGCGTATTTTGTGGTGTTGGTTCTATGGGCGCTGCCGATTCCCAATCCGGTGAAAATGCTCGCCGTAACGTTCCACGAACTATCTCACGCTCTGGCGGCGCTTGCGACGGGCGGGCGGGTATTCGGGATTGCGGTTTCGCCGGGCGGCGGCGGTGTGACGCTGGGTTTGGGCGGCAACGTGCTCGTGGTCCTGTTCGCAGGCCATATTGGGAGTTGCTTGTGGGGGGCGTTGCTTTTTTACCTGTCCGGCAAACTGCGGCCTGAGCACTGTCTCAGCCTGTTGACGGTAATTGTGATGGGTACATGTGCCGTGGGCTGGTTAAACAACGCGACAATTCTTATGGGCGTCCTGACCATGGCGATTATGGCGGTCCTTTTCAAGACGCCCCGCGTCGTGAAGCTCTTCTTCATACAACTGGTCGCATGTGCCTGCTGTCTGTACGCGCCGATCGACGTTTTGGGCGAAGTACTCGGGAAGAGCACAGCGCTGGGCATTGGCTCGGCCGAGGCCGCGACGAAGAGCGACATTCATCGGATTGCCGAGCTTCTTTCGGTGCACCCTGTCGCGATCGGGGCATTCTTCATCGCTGTCCAGGTCGCCGTTATGGTTTTCTTCATCCGATGGACGGCCTCGGCGGGCGCCAAGCACGCCGTCAAAGAAGAGATTGAAGACCACCGCCAGCAGGTTCAAGTCTGGCGGGACATACATCCGGATAAACGGCGACATGTGGTCAAGTGAATCGCGGATTGTGACCTGCAATGTCCCGAGTCCCTCCGGGATGCCGTTGTTTGTGCCCGCACCCACAGGACGGGCACGTGCGCCCGCCGTTAATAGCGTTGCGCTTCCTCGAGGAGCCGTTCTTCAATGGCGGGGAGCACGGAGCGGTTCGGTAGTTCGCCGCCATTGGCAAACACGACGATGCCTATCTTTTCCTCGGGAACAAGGAAGGCGTCGGTTGTGGCCCCAAGGTAGTTGCCGCTGTGGGACGGCACATCTTGGCCGGCGCGCTCTGTGTAAATCCACGCCAACGCCTGGTCGGGATTTAGCTCCGGATACTGGACGGTCAGCATTTCGTCGACCGTTTCTTCCCCGAGAACCCGAGCGCCGTCTAACTCCCCGCCGTTCATATATACTGCAAGGAAGCGGGCGAACTGGGTCACGCTGGTTCGCATGAAGCCGGCGGGATAGCCGGGGTGGCCGAGGTGGCCTATGGGTTGGGGCTGGCTGTGTGCGCGCGCGGCGGTATAGGGGACGGCGATGTGCGATTCGTCGAGGTCGCTCAACCGGAAACTCGTCTCGTTCATGCCGAGCGGTGCGAAAATGAATTCGTTGCAGTACCGGTCGAACGGAACGACGGCGATTTCTTCGACAAGGTAGCCCGCGAGCGCTATGCCCGCGCTGCTATAGTCCCAGTGGGTGCCCGGCGCTCTGAGCGCAAAGTTCCCGAAAGCGGAATACCATTCGCCGCCGGGGCGCAGGTAGCGTTCGACAGCGTCGCCCAACGGTATGGGTGAATCGGCGCCTTCCGTGTACATGGCGTAGACGCGCGGGTTGTCTTTGATGCTCGATGTGTGCGTGAGCAGCATGCGAAACGTAATGGCGGCGTCGGGGTGGAATGGGTTCCGCACGTCAAACGGCAGATAACCGTTTATGTCGTCATCAAGGTTAAGCAGCCCGTCCTCGCAGAGTTGCATCAATGCCGTCCCGGTCACCAGTTTAGAAACGGACGCCGCCAAGAACAGCGTGTCCGCTTCCACGGGAACGGCGGCTTCGAGATCCGCCCACCCGTATCCCCTCGCCCAGACGATCTCACCTTCCTTGACAATGCACGCGGCGAGCCCGGGTAGGTTCGCGCGTTCCATTTGACATTCGATGAATGCGTCGAGGTCTTCCGTTAGAGGCGGACACCCCACGAGGCCGACTGCCGCGCACAGTGCGACAGATCGCGCTAGAGCACGAACCAGTCGTCCCTCCCGTTTCATGATCGTCCCCCTCGTGTGATTTACGCGCCCAGTTCGGCCACGGTGTATGTGTTCGGCCGCCCAAACCCATCTTATGGTAGGGCAAACGCGGCGTTCAGGCAAACGGTGTATACGCCGGCCGTTTGACTTGGGAATCCAAGCCGTGCAAAATTCAGATTAGTTGCACACCGGGGCCGCGTGGCTGCAGGGATGGCTCACCGTGTACCTCGGCAAGTGGGGAGAACTGCCATGCGTTCGAGAAACTCATGCCTTTGGGTGGTCCTAATGGTGTTGTGTTTCGGCTGCACAACTGTATCGAGGGAACCTCTGCACGCGGGCCATTTCGATGAATCGATGGCGTTCGCCTTTACAACAGAGCCCGTTTCTCTGTTTTCTTCCGACGAGGAGGTCCTCTCGGATGAAGCCATAGCGCGGATTCTTGCCTATGAGTACACGCCGCAGAAGGAGAACCGAATTGCTGTCCTTGCGTTGGGTCAGGAGCGCTGGTTCGGCTGGTCGGACGAGCTGGCCCGAGCGGGCAGGGACGTCCAATCGTCGCTTTTGACCAAGCTTCTCTCTTCCCCTATGGTCCGTGACGCGTCTTACCTTCCAACCCTGCTTATCCCTGAACGAGAGACGGTTGGTCATTATCGGGAAGCAGGGGCACGTTACCAAGCGGACCTATTGTTGATTTATCGCGCTTCGTGCCGCACGTACGAGAAGTACAGTGTCTTCAGTCACGGCAAGTCGAAGCTCTACTGCAACGTCGAGGCCCTTCTACTCGATGTCCGCAATGGCATCGTCCCGTTTGCGGTGACCGCGAGTCGTGACTTCCTTGCGGAGAAGAGCGAGGAGGACATCAGCCGCGCGGAGACGGCATGGCGCGTAGAACTCGAGGCGCTGCAAGACGCTTTGAGCGAAATCGGGGATGAGGTCGTTGCGTTCCTTGCCGACGCGGCGCAATAGACTGTACGTGAGGATAGTCCGCAAAAGACGATCCGAGAAGACCCCTCACACGTATAGGCCGTTGCGCGAAATCCTTCGTACGAGCAAAAGCGCGTACGGGCCCGTCCGATTTGGGACCGTGCCGCGAAGATTCAGGACGGAAATGAAGGAGATCATATCGCAATGTTGGTGCACGCCAAGCCGCTGACTGCCCTGCAACTTATGTTTCTTTTACTTCCCTGGACGGCATGGGCCGGAAACGAGGCGGCGGCCGAGATTCCGCGGCCGGAACATCCGCGGCCGCAGATGGTTCGTTCGGAATGGCTCAACCTTAACGGTGAATGGGAGTTTGCCGAGAGCGACGACGACCGCGAGGATTTCTCGCGTCCCGACGCCGTTTATCCCGACAAAATCGTTGTGCCGTTCTGCCGCGAGAGCAACCTGTCTGGGCTGGCACGACGGGGTTTTGTGAAGAACGTATGGTATCGACGGCATTTCGCCGTACCTTCGGAATGGAAGTCCCGCCGCATCCGGTTGCACGTAGGCGCAAGCGACTGGAAAACGCGGGTGTGGGTGAACGGGCAACTCGTCGGGGAACATGTTGGCGGGAGTGCGCCGTTCGCCTTCGAGACCGGGGACGTCTTGGACCCGAGGGACAATTGGGTCGTCATTCACGCCTACGACGACGCCCGCAGCGGTCGCCAGGCATGCGGCAAACAATCGCAACAACCGGACAGCTACGGATGCGTCTACACGCGGACAACCGGCATTTGGCAAACGGTGTGGATCGAGGGCGTAGGCGATTCGTTCCTGGAAGCAATCTCGGTGGTGCCGGGGCCTGGGAATAAGCAAGTCACGCTGAGGGCTGGAGTGGATGGGCCGTCGCGTGGCCTCGTGCTCGAGGCGCGGGTTTCCGCCAACGGCAAAAAGGTCGGGCGCACTCAGGTGCCGGTGGCTTGGGGCCACACCCAGGCGACGATGCGGTTGTCTCGGGTCCGGCGCTGGACGCCAGCCGATCCGTTCTTGTACGACATGACGTTGCGGCTCAAGCGTGGTAACCGGATCGTGGACGAAGTGGACACGTATTTCGGCGTCCGCACGGTGACCATCGACGGCGCGGCGATTCTGATCAACGGCGAGGCGGTGTTTCAGCGGTTGGTGCTGGATCAGGGGTTCTATCCGGACGGAATCTGGACAGCACCCAGCGACGCAGCGTTGAGAAAAGACATCGAGCTTTCGCAGGCCGCCGGGTTTAACGGCGCGCGGTTACATCAGAAGGTCTTCGAGCCGCGGTTCCTATACTGGGCGGACAGACTCGGTTATGTGGTCTGGGGCGAGTTCCCGAACTGGGGCATGAATGTCAACGATCCCGCCGTTAACGGCCCCGTTATCGATGAATGGGTCGAGATCCTCGAACGGGACCGCAACCATCCTGCAATCGTCGGCTGGTGTCCATTCAACGAGACGCCGCCGTCGGCAGGTCCACTTCAGCGCACCATTGTGGACATTACCCGCGTGATCGATCCCACGCGGCCTGTGCTTGAATCCAGCGGCTACCATCATGGCCACCCGGCACCGGATTTGCTCGATGCCCACGACTACGACCAAGACCCGGCCGCCTTCAACGCGCGCTGGGGCGGCTTCATCGACGAATATGCGCGTCCGTTCTTTGTGAGTGAGTACGGCGGCATTGGCTGGCAGATTCAAGGCGGGTGGGGGTACGGAGCCGCCCCGAGCGACCTCGAGGAATTCTATCGCCGTTACGCAGGCCTCACAAACGCCTTGCTGGACAACCGGTTTATGTTCGGTTTCTGTTACACTCAACTCTACGATATCGAACAGGAACAGAACGGCGTCTACACGTATGAACGTGAGCCGAAATTCGACGTTGCCCGGCTGCGCGGGATAAACGCGCGCAAGGCCCAATACGAGATTCACCCGCCGCTGTTGATGAGAACCGATTCGCACGAGTGAGCGTGCCCACCGAAATGATGGAGGGGAAGGCAATAATGCGCGGACAATGGGTGTGTCGATTATGTCGCCAGAAGTCTGGGTGGGCGCCCTTGCCGTCATTGCGAGGAGTCTTCGACGAAGCAATCTACTCGACAGCGCCTGACGACTATCCACACGATCACAAAGCGCATAAACTTATGGGAGTAGATTGCCGCGTCGCTCGAAGACTCACTCCTCGCAATGACGGTTCAGCGAACTTTTGGCGGCATAGTCTGTGTGCATTCTTGGGCATAGTGCTTTGTCAAGCGGTCTACGCGGCGGACGCCGTTGCCACGCGAGGAGAAACCAACATGCAGTCAGCGAGATCGGCGCAGTTTCGGTTTGGCGGTGAGATTGGACGGCGCGTGGATGCGAATGTCGAGCATTGGCTTTTGCGCATGCCCGGGGCGAATCCAGGCGTCATCGACATGTTTCACCGCCGCGATCGGAGACTTCCCTATCCTCAGGTCGTGCCGTGGGCGGGCGAGTTTGCGGGGAAATACCTGATTTCGGCCGTCCAGGCCCTGGATATGACCGACGACCCGAGGGTCGAACCGTTCGTGGCGGATTTTGTGGCCGCGCTGATCGATGCGCAGGCCGAAGACGGCTATCTCGGGCCGTTTCCCAAGCAGGAACGCCTGCTGGCGCACTGGGACCTTTGGGGACATTACCACTGCATGCTGGGTTTGCTGATGTGGTATGACCGCACCGGTGACGAGCGTGCGCTCGAGTGTGTGCTGCGGGCGGCGGACCTCATGTGCGACATTTATAACGAGTCCGAGCGGCGGCCGGTGCAAGCGGGCGCCCCGGAGACGAACAACCTCGCGGTGATGCATGTGATCGCGGACCTCTACCGCCGCACGGGCTATCCGCGCTACTTGCGGCTTGTCGAGGTCATCGAGGAGGATATGGCCACCGTAGGCGACTGGCTGCGCCGCGGCGCGGCGGGCGTACCGTTCCATCTGCTCGAGGGCCAGGGGTCGCGTTGGGAAAGCGCTCACATCGTGCAAGGGCTTGCCGAGATGTACCGGATCACCGGGGAGGAACGCTACAAGACGGCCGTCGTTTCGCTTTGGGATAGTATCCGCAGGTACGATCGGCATCCGTCGGGCGCGTTCACGACCTACGAGCGGGCGACAGGCTCGGTCTATGCCGCCGGGGCGCTCGAGACGTGTTGCAGCATCGCGTGGACGGCGCTCACGCTTGACGTCCTTGAGCTCACCGGCTCAGCGTGCGCCGCCGATGAGCTCGAACTTACCACCTGGAACCAGGTGCTGGCCGCGCAGCATCCGTCCGGAAGTTGGTGTACGTATGACACCCCTTTGAACGGCGTGCGTGCGCCGTCCTACCACCAGATCAATTTCCAGGCCCGACCCAGCGCGCCGGAACTCAATTGCTGTTCGCCCAACGGGCCGCGCGGACTCGGCATTCTGAGGTCGTGGGCCGTGATGGTAGACGCGCCCGGTAAGAACGCCGCCGGCCAAGCCGGGGCGGGGTTAGTCGTCAACTTTTACGGCCCGGTGACTGGAAATGTGAAGCGCGAGAACAGGAATCCGGTGACGCTGGTTCAGGAGACGCGGTTCCCTCTCGAAGGCACAGTGCGGATCAAAGTTGCGCCGAAAAAGAAAGAAACGTTTCCGCTTCGTCTGCGGATCCCGGGGTGGTCTAAGAGGACGGCAGTAACCGTCAACGGCGAGGCTTGGGCCGAACCGCCGAAACCGGGCACGTATTTGAGTATCGAGCGTGCCTGGCGGCGAGGCGATCGTATCGAGCTGACGTTCGACATGGCGCCGCGCACATGGCCCGGGGCCGGGCTGCGCGCGGGCCGGGCCGCAATCTACACCGGGCCGCTTCTGCTCGCGTATGACACGTGCATCAACGCCGCCGAGGTGGCAGACCTGCCCGCGTTGGACGTTGCCGCGCTGAAATTGGAATCGATTGCTGTGAACGCTAAAGCGTGGTCGTTTGGCCTTGCGCCGATGGGGTTGTGGAAAACCTACGCTATGAATGGGGCGGAGGTCGTCCTCACCGATTTCGCCAGCGCAGGCGCGCATGGCACCGAGTACGCGGCCTGGTTGCCGGTGGTGCACGCCGGGCCGCCGCCCATCATCCTCGAGGCGCCGCGCGACGGCGCTGCGGCAGGGCCGGGCCTCGTGGCGTTCGAGTGGGGCTATTTCGGGCCGCCCACGGACTATACGTATGAACTCGTGGTAGCGGAAGACCCCGGGCTTACCGACGTCGTGCTGCGTCAGGACAACTTGACCTCGGCCTTTTACATCGCCGCTGACGCATTCGATAATCCGGGCCGCTACTACTGGAACGTGCAGGCCGTCAATGAATTC
>DUZM01000208.1 GCA_013349485.1 Candidatus Hydrogenedentota bacterium
GAAGCCGGTTCGAGAAGAGTGAGGACTAACGGGTGGACCTGACCGCTGCACAGACGAAGGCGATCACCGCGGCGGGCGCGGACGTGTGCGTGGACGCCGGGGCGGGCTCCGGAAAGACCTTGGTGCTGGTCGAGCGCATCGTGCACCTTCTCGAAGGCCGATGCGCGAAACTCGACGAGATCGTCGCGATCACCTTCACACGGAAGGCCGCCGATGAAATGAAGGAACGGCTCCGAAAAGCGTTTCACGCCCGCGCACCGAAGGACGATCCTGACGCGATGACCTATTGGCGGGATCTCGAACAGCGCGTCGAGACGGCGCGGGTCTCGACCATTCACTCGTTCTGCGCCAGCGTGCTCCGCGCGAACGCGCTCGCCCTCGGGATAGACCCGGACTTCGTCTTGCTCGAAGAAGCAGAATCGGTGTTGTTGCGGAACGAGGCCGCCGAACAAGGGCTGCACCTGCTTCTCGACGGTAATGATGAGGCGCTCTTCCGGCTCGGAGCCGAGCACGGCACGGCCCGGGTGGGTAAAGCCGTGCGCCATCTCCTGGCTAAGCGCCAAGAGATGGAACGCATTTGCGCGGTGCATCCCTTGCACGACCCCGAAGCCCTATGCACGCATTGGCAGCAGCTTGTGCGTGACGAAAACGCAACGCGGCTCAAGCAGTTCGCACAGTGCTATGAACTCGACGCTTATCGTGCGGATCTGGTGGCCTTCGACGGCGAGTGCGAGAAGGAGGACGATTCCCGGGAACTCATGCGGCGCGCCATGATCGACGCGATCGAAACTATCCGGAGGGAAACCGACCCCGAACGCATTGAAGGCGTCCTTCGGAACGTATGCGGCCTGAGCGCCAGAGGAACGAGGAGCGGCAATTGGCCCTCGAAGGGCCGCGCCGACGAGCTAAAGGACGTCGAGGAGGTCTTCAAGCGACAGATCGACAAAGCACTGCCGAAAACGCCCGATCCCGAGGTCGAGCGCCGCGCTGCCCGGCTCACGTGCGATATGGCCGCCGTGTATGGCCGCGTGAACAAAGTCTTGGCGAAGCGCAAAGACGCCCGAACTGCCCGTGATTTTGACGACCTCATAATTGACACGCTCGATGTCCTTCGCAGAAACGACGATGTGCGCAGCCGCGTTGCTCGGGGAATCAAGTATCTGCTGATAGACGAGTTTCAGGACACGGACTCGCGGCAACTCGAGATCGTCCAGCTCTTGTCTTGCGAACCGGACGGCCCGGAAGTGTTCTATGTGGGGGATGCAAAGCAGTCCATCTACGGTTTCCGGGGGGCGCAGGTCGAGGTGATGCGACAGGCCCGCGACGGCGCCCGCCATACCGTCAGCATCGACCACAACTTCCGCACGTTGCCCGGCGTGTTGGCGTTTGTGAACGAGTTCTTTCGCCGCTCGGCATTGCTCGAAGCCGTCGAGTCACACTATGGCCCGCTTGTGGCGCACCGCACGGACGGCGGCAGCCCCGGCATCGAGTTTCTCGCGCCTTTGGAACGCGAAGTCGCGGTCCTCGACGACTACCGCGAAGCCGAGGCCGACCTTATCGCGTGGCGCATTGCGGCAATGTGCAGCGACAAGAACGGGGCCGTCGTCTTTGACAAAGAGACCGCCGAGCCGCGCCCCGCCCGGTTCGGCGATGTCGCCATCCTGTTCCGTTCCACAACCAACTTGCACATTTACGAGCGTAGCCTTCGCCAAACGGGTATCCCGTTCAATGTGGTCGCGGGCGCCGGGTTCTACGAGCGGCAAGAGATTATCGACATCCGTAATCTGATCGCCGTGATACTCGACCCCTGGGACGAGTGGAGCCTCCTTGGGCTATTACGCAGTCCGATCGTCGGCTTGTCCGACGAGTCGCTCCTGCGTCTCTGCGCCGATCGCCACTTGACCGAAGCCTTCCTTGCAAACGGTTACCCCGAGGGATTTACCCAGGCCGCGCAACTCGACGCGGCGCGCAAACTCGTCGCCGGGCTAACGGCGTGCCGCGGCATGTCGCTTACGGCCTTTATCCACGAACTGCTCGACCGCACCGGCTATGAGGCCATCGTCCTGAGCGAGTTTCTTGGGCTGCGCAAAGCCGGCAACGTGCGAAAACTCCTCGATTTGGCCGCCCGCAGCGAGTCGAGCGGCGCGTCTTCGCTCGGCGCTTTCCTGCGCTACGTCGACGAAGTGGCCGCGCACGAGATCCGCGAGGGCGAGGCCGCGCTCCATGCCGAGAGCGCCGACGCCGTCAGCCTTCTAACGATCCACAAGGCCAAAGGACTCGAATGGCCTATTGTGGTCATACCGGATCTGGGCGGCGTGCCGGGGCCGAAACACGGAGCATGCGTGGCCGTTGACCCGCGACTCGGTATGGCCATGGCCGTGGTGGGGCCGGACGGCAAACCGGCTTCGCCGCTCCTCTTCGACGCAATCCGGGCCGGGCGTGAAAAACGCGACGTTGCCGAACGCGCCCGGCTTCTCTACGTCGCCATGACGCGCGCGCGCGACCGGCTGATCCTCGCGGGTGCGCCAAGCAAGAACCCGAAGTCCTGGATGCACGCACTGGACAGTCAGTTCGATCTGTTGTCGCGCACCGACAGGCAGCGTCTTTCCGGCGATGGATGGGAAGGCGTGATATGGCGCGATGCGCGGCCCCGGCGTCACGTCACGATGCCGGAAGAGGCACAGGAAACGGTGTCCCGCGAGCGCATCGAGCGCCAGATCGCACCCGTAGCGCTCGCCGCGTCCACCCGCGCAACGTTCTCCGTTACGGAACTGCTCGACGCTTTGGGCGATGAGGAAAGTGCAGCACCTCAACACGATGAAGCGCTCGTCCGCCAGAGCGGCACGGAGCCAAGGCGCCGCGGCGAGATGGTTCATGCGATGCTCGAAAGATGGGATCTCGAGTCGGATGTTGACGACGTGCTCCAAGCCTTGTGCCGCGACGCCTACCCCGCAGCCGCCCTGGACGAAGCGCTCCTGGACGACCTGAAACAGGTCGGCCAACGAGTCCAGGCGTCGTCGCTCGGCAAACGGATGGCCGCGAGCCGCATCCAGCGTGAAGTGCCGTTCATGTATCGCGTAGACGACGCAATTGTGACGGGCGTGATCGACGCCCTGCTTGAGGATGGAACCCTTGTGGATTACAAAACCGGCCGTCGCCACCCCGACATGCACGCCCGCTACGAGTGGCAGCTCCGCGTCTACGCCGCCGCCATGGCCCAACTCACCGGAAGGACGGCCAAGGAAGCAGTCCTGTGCTACGTCGACACGCCCCGAGACACTGAAATGCTATGCCCGGTGGACATCAACGCCGATCACGTCGAGGACGCCACCAAGCACGCCCGCCGCGCCATCCAAATCCTGCGCGGGAAAACGCGGGTGGCCCAGACAACTTGTTGTCTGGGTGCCAACGGCACAGGAGGTCCCGGCTTGGGCTGTGATTCACTGGATAGATGCTGATGGACAAGGGAATATCGTACCGCGACGGGTCAAATGCACTTTTGCGAATGTCGAGGTCCTGTCGGGAAAACATGTCTTGGGAACGGCTCGAGTATCCCCCGTACGTGCATGCGTGCCCGAGTGGGCGGGGTAGCCAGTCCGGGCCTCTTGCGCCTTCGGCGCCCGGACAACGAAGCGTTGTCCGGGCCACCCGCCTCTAGCAGTTTCTCTGCGCCCTCAGCTCTCTAGTAAGAAGATCCTCACTAGACGTAAGAACTCTTTGAGAGGCCCATCGGGCAATTCTGCGATCCAGGGCGCGAGGGGCACTTCGAATTCATAGGGCTTAGACGAGGCAGGCATCGGGGGTCGAGCCGGTCGCCGTTTAGGCCTTGATATCGTCCTGACGCGTTTCATTGTTTGACCCTTTCCTTTCCGCCGCAGGGCCAAGGGGTCGGTGAAACTCTGCTGAGCCGTCGGCGAGACTACTGTTGAGCCGCATCGTCCTCATAGGCGCTGGACTCGACAGGAGTCTCGCCCCCCTGTACTCTTCGCAGTCAGAGCCTAGAAAACACCGCTTTCCATAAGGTAGTCAGCTAACGACTCAAGTGCCTCGAAGAAGCCTCGAAGAGGTCCCTCCGGCAGGCTCTCATACCAAGGGGGACGTGGCTCCTTAGGCGCAGACGACGCAAACACGGGCAGTCGACTCACGCGCCGTTTCGGCTTTGACATTGGTCTGATGCGTTTCATTGCTCAGCCCTCCCTTCCATGCCGCATGGCGAACGCGGCGCGCCCGCCGGCAATGAATAAGAACGGCGCGCAGCGCACCTCGATCCATAGAAAAATACCGGTGACGAGAGCAAACGTTACAAGGAGCGTAGGTCGAGGACCCTTATGCCGGTGTCGCCAACTCAGTCTCTCAGGTAGCAGTTCCAATCGTATTCGAGTGTGATGGATTTGCCGGCCTCGAGATCCAGCTCCCACTCGATAGTCGACATTGGGTTGATGCGCCACCGCCACGCCTCGGTGTGCTCGATCAGCGCTTCGAGTTGGTCCCGCAAGGCGATTTTGCCGTCATGGGTAGCTTCGCTGGCTGTGCCGATAACACTCCGCGTAATGCTGAGCCGGACGGTTTTGTCCTTGAAGTTTGTGACGTCCAGTTTGCCGTGCAAGGCGATATTGGTGTACTTCTCGTTGTTGATCCGGACGTCGTTCTCGCGGCGCAACTCGAAGACCTCGCTTTTCGCGTTGAGATCGGTCGCGATCGTGATGGGAACGTCTACCTTGTTCTTCAGAGACGTGTATAAGAGCAATTGTTGGCCCAGCACACCGTCTCCCTTGAACACCGTCGCGGGCCCGGTGGTCCATGGGTACGCGCTCGTGTTTGTGAGCCGCGCCTCATGCATCACTTTCGGACCTTGGTTAGCTTTCACAAGCTCGCGCAGCTCGGGGGTGTCGCCCGCTCGGCCGCGCATGACCTGTATGGCAGCGCTCGGGGACATGGCCGGGACATCAAGCGTGTAGATATCCTCATACGGCACGGTGGCCTCAAACAAGGTAATGAGCGCCCTTTCGCCCTTCTTAAGCGAAAACCCCGACCTGTGATAGAGGAAGAGATCCTCGAGTTGCCCTTCGGCAGGGAGGTCCACGCCCGGAATTCCGGGCTCGGATACCCCCGCAGGAATAATTACCTGCTCCGCATTCGAGAAGAACGTGTTGCCTTGAATGGCCTGGTCTCGTATGCCTCGCCGCCCTGGATCCGGCGGCGCGAAGTAACGGCCTAGGTCGGACGCTCTATCACGCATCGCCATAGGCGACAACATATCCTTCATGAGGAAGCTTGGCACGCCGACGACAAGCCGTAAATCCACGTCCTCGAGGTCGGCCAGCTGATTTATGACGGCGGCCTGCAAGGTGATGGTCGCCTGTCCGTCCTCATGCAGGCGCACGCGATAGTTGGGTATCCAGCGCAGCCCTTTCTGGAGATAGACAAACCCGACCTCGCGCTCGCCTTGTGCCGGCGACCCGTTGTCGAGCACCCGGACGGCAATCTCGTAGGACCATTGGGTCCTTGTGCCGATTATGTCGAATTCTTTGCCGTGGATGGTGACGTTACGGATCTGATCACCCTGAAGCAGGTCGAATCCGGCATCGGTTTCAAGCATGATGAACGGCGATTCTGACTCGGCGGCGTCCTCCGGTCCCGGACCCCGCAGGACACCTGTATGCACTGCACCATGGACGTCCGTAACCGTTACCCGCTTGCCGGGGTTCTCCCGCAGTATTTCCTCGATAGATCGGCATGCCCGTTCTTCGGTTCTTTCTCCTTTGCCCGCTTTGGCGATGTCCACTCGACATTGCTCATCGTTGACGAATGCCCAAAACGCCCCCAGAACCGCCTCGGGCACGCACCGGGTAGTACACCAGCCGTCATCGAGCACGGCGTTCCCGCGCGTCATGATCAACGCATGGCCGTCCTTGAACACCGTAACATTGACCGGTTTCGGCTCAAATTCGCCCCCGAAGGCGTGCGTGCAAACGCCAAATACAACTGCGAGGACGACCATAACACGTATTCTTGCGGACTTCATGGCTAGGCTCCTTTTCTGTTCCCTTCCGAGGCCGGAGATGCTGGGGCACCTCGATGTGCCCGGGGCGCCAAGAGCCGTTCCGCCCTTGGCTCATGTCGTTCTTATTGAGATTAGCACAGACAAGGGGCAGGAAATGTAACGACTTTGTAACAAGCCTGTCGTGCAAGAAAAGGGCAGCAAAAAGGGACAGGCCGCAAAAAAGCGCAAAAAAGGGACAGACACGTCTGCGCTCGGGGACTCGCTGCGCTTGCGTCAGTCCCTTTCTTGCTTAGGCCTCGAGATCTTGGGCGGGGGGCGCCACGTTCGCCTGTGCGATGTGGCGTCGGAGTTGGGCCACGAGTTCGGCCGGCAGGATGGGCTTGGTGAGGACGTCTGCCGCGCCTACTTGGAGGCTGCGCACGCGGGCGTCGGGCGTAACGGCCGAGGTCAGGCATACGATGGGAATGTGCTGGGTAACGGGGTCGGCTTTTAGCTGTTCGCAGACCTCGTAGCCGCTCATCATCGGCATCATGATGTCGAGCAACACGACGTCCGGTTTCTCGGCCGCGGCGATGTCTATGGCGCTGATGCCGTCATACGCAGACACGACCTCGAACTGTTCCGCGACCAGAATCCGTTCCAGAAACGCCACGACGTCCGGCTCGTCGTCCACGACCAATATCTTCTGTCTCGGCACGGTCATCTCCTCGGGCTTCGCCCTTTTCCTCGTTCGCCCAACGTTACGTCAATGGTGTGCATGCGCGGCTTGCGGTATCGAAGCGGCGTCCGTTTCTCGAACCGGACCGGTTTGGATTCCGTTCGTCGGACTTCCGGTTGGACTAACTGAATGCCATGATCGGTGAATCCGCCTGCGGCGTCGGTTGTCCGGACGATCTTTCCGCGCGCAGGCGCGGCCAACGGTTCTCGGAAATTCTCGTCTCGCATCAACTGAATCGAGACTTCCGTGTCAACCGGTATGACCTCCAACATCCTGACGAGCATGCCGTGCGGGTTCATGTCCATAGCCACGGCCTGACACTGCCGATCCGGCGCATCGATGGGCCACACCAGACAGGGACGGCACGTCTCGGTTCGCGGGGCGCGACGCTTCCCGCGCCGCAGCGACCGTTCATCTTCTGTGAAAAACATCTCGTCGGCCATAGCAGTTCACCACCATGTTTCCATGCGCATTTCACAATACAGAAATGGGAGAAGTTTGTCCAGAGGGAAGGAAACTCGTAATCGCCGGGTAAGCATGAGCGAAAAGCGGGTACTGACGCAAGCGAGTCCGCCTGCGGCGGACCTCAGGCGGGGGAGCGAGACGTGTCTGTCCCTGCTTCTTCGCGATCATTCAGCGAACACCTGCATCGACTATTCAAGGCACGCTTGACGTCGACTTGCCCGGCGATTACGTGAAACCGGAATTGTCTCAAGCGAGTGCGCCAGAGGCGGACCACCGGGCAGCCGGACCTGGCGCCGGCCTGCGGGTTTACGAAATGCAGGAGCCGGGTCACATAATGTATAGTGATGCTCGCGATCCGTTCCCGGAAAATTTGCCAAGGGCGGGCCGGCGATGCGCATAACGCCTGGAATTGTTGGACGGTTGGGAGGTCTTCTTTGAACGACCACGGCAAGCTGATTGAATTGGAGCGGCCGCCCGTCATCGAGACGGCGGTATTGGTTCGGCTCGTCCTGCCGAGCGACGGCGAGGACGAGGTCCAGGAATCGCTCGACGAGATGCGTCGGCTGGCATGGACGGCCGGGGCCGAAGTGGCCTGCACCATCGTGCAGCGGCGTCCGAAACCGTGTCCGGCCACGCTCATTGGCAAGGGCAAGCTCGAAGAAGTTCGGGCGGCGTGCGAGGAGGTCGAAGCGGACGTTGTGTTGGCCGATTCGGACCTGACGCCCGCCCAGGGCGCAAAACTCGAGGCCGTACTCGGCGTGAAAGTCGTGGATCGCACGCAGTTAATCCTCGACATCTTTGCGCAACACGCCCATACCAACGAAGGCAAGCATCAGGTCGAACTCGCGCAACTCGACTACATTCTGCCGCGACTAGCGGGGCGTGGAGCGGTGATGCGCCAGAAAGGCGGTATCGGCCTGCGCGGCCCCGGCGAGCAGAAACTCGAGGAGGATCGCCGGGTGATCCGTCGCCGCATCGATCGACTCCGGGCGGACATCGAGGCCATACGCAAACAGCGGCGGATCCAACGTAAACGGCGAAAGGAAAGCGCGGCGCGGGGCGTGGCGCTGGTCGGCTACACGAACGCGGGCAAATCGTCCCTGCTCAACGCGCTTACCGGGGCGGACGTCTTGGTTGAAGACAAGTTGTTTGCCACGCTCGATCCGCGGGCCCGGCGCTGCAAATTGCCGAGTCAGCGCGAGGTCGTTTTCTCGGACACGGTCGGCTTTATTCGAAAACTCCCGCACGGTCTCGTCGCGGCGTTCCGCGCCACACTTGAGGAAGTGAACGACGCCGACCTGATACTGCTCGTCGCCGACGCGGCGCATCCGGCCACCGAGGATCACGTTAACGCCGTCTATGAAGTGCTCCGCGAGATCGATGCGTTCGACAAACCGGTGCTCAACGTGTTCAACAAAATCGACATTGCCGACCCGGGCCGGGTGCGCGAACTTGACAGAGCGCTCGGCCACGGCGTAGGTGTTTCCGCGCTCACCGGCGAGGGTATCGAGGATCTTGCACAGGCCGTGGATGCGC
>DUZM01000105.1 GCA_013349485.1 Candidatus Hydrogenedentota bacterium
CCTTTATGCTTTCTGTAATGTACGCCGACCCCGTTCCCCCATCAAGGACATGAAGCGCCTGAAGGCGCTCGGAGAGCGAGACATTTCAAAGCACGGAGAGCGGCCCCAAACCTTTCTGCTTGAACATCTTATGGGCGCTGATCTCTCTCCCCATCGTCCCGTCGCGCCGTTAGATAGAGTAGCATACACGGCCTGCGGTGTCCACGGTACCCCGTGGCCCAGACCAGGCCGGCAGAACCTCGGGACGGCCCCTGACCTGCCCAACAGCATGTGTTACAATGGGTGCTCTTTTTGGACCCGTCGGGGTGTGACGCGGGAAGGAGCAAGGCGATGTTTGAAAAACTGGTGTGTGCGTTTGCTGCGCTATCGACAAGCATGGCGGCGTTTGCTGCGGGAATTGAGGCGGCTTCTGCTGAGAGGGAAACGGTCATTGTGTGTCCGCGGAAGGCGTCTGCACTCGAGTCGTTCGCGGCGCGGGAGGTCCGCCGGTACGTCTATGTGCGCACAGGGGAATTGCTCCCCATCGTCCGATCGGCGGGACGTGCCGACGCCGTAGTGGTGGCGTCCAAAGGAGACCGCGCACTGAAACCGCTGACGCACGACCGAGACATCGAGGCCCTCGTGGCGCAGCTTGGCCGCGATGATTACCTCGTCAGAACACGGGATACAAAGAGGGGACAACGCCAGGTCTATCTCGTGGGCGGGAGCGACGTCGCCACGTTGTATGCGGCGTATCGTTTCGCAGAGCATCTCGGCGTGCGGTTCTATCTCGACGGCGACGTCATTCCGGATAAGACGATCCCGCTTGCGCTACCCGACTTGGATGAGCGGCGCTCGCCCTTGTTCGAACTGCGCGGCATTCAGCCGTTCCATGATTTCCCCGAAGGCCCCGACTGGTGGAACGCCGACGAGTACAAGGCGGTTGTCGCGCAATTGCCGAAGTTGGGCATGAATTTCTTCGGGTTGCACACGTATCCCAACATCGAGCCGACGGTCTGGACAGGCCTCGCCGAGGATGTCGGCCCGGACGGCAGTGTCAAGGTCAGCTATTCGACGCGGTATTTCAGTACCGCCATGGATCTCGGATGGGGGTTTGCGAAACGCCCCACGAGCGACTATGCCTGCGGCGCGGCGGCCTTGTTCGATCGCGACGACTACGGTTCGGACGTCATGTGCGGCCTGACGCCGCAACCCAGCACCCCCGAGGGCAACAACGAGGTATTCAACCGCACCGGCGCCATGTTCCGCGACGTTTTCACCCTGGCCCGCAAGCTCGGCGTGAAAACATGCGTCGGCACCGAGACGCCGTTGGCCGTGCCGGGTACAGTGTCCGGGCGGCTCGAGGAACGCGACAAGCCCGTCCAGGATCTGTACGAGGGGATCTTCACACGAATCATGAAAACGCATCCGCTAGACTATTACTGGTTCTGGACGCCGGAAGGATGGACGTGGGAAGATACTACCGAGGCGCAGGTCCAGCGAACGGTCGACGACGTCCTTGCGGCGCGAGCCGCCGCCAAGAACGTCGGCGCGCCTTTCGAGTTGGCCACCTGCGGCTGGGTGCTCGGCCCGCAGTACGACCGCGCCTACCTCGGCAAAGCGCTGCCCAACGACGTCAACGTCAGTTGCATCAGCCGCGCCGTGGGACATGATCCCGTCGAACCGGCATTCGCTGAGGTCGAGGGGCGCGGGAAGTGGGCGATTCCGTGGCTCGAGGACGATCCGGCCATGACATCCCTGCAACTGTGGGCGGGCCGGATGCGCCGGGACGCCCGCGACGCGCTGGCCTACGGCTGCACCGGCCTCATGGGCATCCATTGGCGCACCCGAATCCTCGGGCCAAACGTCGCCACCCTGGCGCAGGCCGCCTGGGACCAAACCGGTTGGCCGGAAGAAAAACGCGATCGTTCGGGGCCGGTGGGCGGCGTCCAAGTGAATTCCGGCATTCGGGACATCGGCGGCACCGACGACGACCCGCTCTACCAAACCGTCCGCTATAGTATGAAAGCCTACCTGTTTTCAGCGCCGAACGGCAGGTACCGCGTCACCCTGCACTTCACCGAGCCGTACCACACGGCCAAAGACATGCGCGTTATGACGGTGACCATTCAAGGCAAGACGGTGCTCGATGGTTTGGATGTATACGCCGAGGTCGGCAAGGACCACGCGCTGAGCTTCACGTTCGAAGACGTCGAGGCCCGCGACGGTAGGATCGAGGTCGCGTTTGCGGGCGGCCCAGACGCGCCGTGCGTCGCCGGGATCGTTGTCGAAGGCGCAGGGCACGCCGAGCGAATCAACTGCGGCGGCGGCACATACAAAGATTATCGCGCCGATCCGCCCCAGTCTCCGCCCCATCCGCCCGCGGACGATTTCTACCGGGACTGGGCATTGCACGCGTTCGGTGCGGAAGTGGGCAAGGACGCGGCCCGCGGTCTCAGCGACGTGGACGGCCGGCTGCCCCGCCCAACGGATTGGGTCCATGGACCGGGCGGCTACGTCCCTGACGCACGCTCCTGGGACGACGTACAAAAGGACTATGCGTTTGTGGACGCGTTCGCCGCGTTGCGGCCCCGCGTCGTCGGAAACGGCAACATCGAGCGGTTCGACTACTGGCTCAACAACCTCGAGTTCCTGCGCGCAACGGGACGCATGAAATGCGTATGGCACACGTACAACGCGGCAATCGAAAATGTCAAAGCGGAGGAGAACGAAGCCAAGAAGCGGCGCGTTGCCCGCGAGACGGCGCTGCCGCGCCGCATAGAACTGATCCGGGCGGTCGAGGCCGCGTACGGTTATCTGCTGGGAACAGTCACGACCTCCGGGGCCATGGGCACAACCGCCAATCTCGAGGGACACACTTTCCCGGGGATGCTCGATAAGCCGGGCGAAGAACTCGCGCAGATTCTGGGCGAACCGCTGCCGGCGGATGCACAGCTCCGGGAAACCTACGAGGGTCCGGCGCGGCTTGTCGTGACCGCGAAACGCACCTGCCTCGGGTCTGCCGAGCCACTCGCCCTCAAGGTTACCCTGCTTGACGAGATCCCGTTGGGAGCGGCTGCCGGCGGCGCAGTCCACTGGCGCGCCTTGGGTGAAGACGCGTACCGTGTGAAGCCGCTGCAACTCAGCGCCCGCAACACCTACCGCGCAGAAATCACCGCGGCCGAGATTTCCGGCCGCGACATCGAGTACTATGTGGAAGTCGTGGCTTCCGGCGGCAAGACAATTCGTTGGCCCGCCTCAGCGCCGCGTATCAACCAGACCGTCGTCATTGCGCCGTAACAACTGAGTAGAGACCCATGAGGTCCTGGGGATCGGCAATAAGCATGAAAACGATTTGGAGAATGATCTATCTCTGTCTCCATCACTACTATCCCCCGCAAATATGGGTGTTCTTGCCACTCTACAGAGTCTATCGGCGTCGATTCAGATTGCCTATGCCATTAAGCAATTTCCTTGTTTACATAACAAGTGCAATGCTCCATGGAATAGTCGCTGGATTATCAGGTAGCATTATGGCAGTCCTTGTTGTCATCAGCATATTCGTTTCCTTGGGAGCGTTTTCTAGCGTTGTGATTCTGTTTACCAAACAGCGCCGCTGGGTTCAGTCGTCAGTTTCTGAGGAGCCCCCCGGGAGAGCAATTGATGGGTAAGTTGTTGCGCCAAGGCGACCATGTTGTCGGCATCGACATCGGCGGCACCAAGATCATGGCGGCCGTGCTGAACCACCGGTTCGAGATTATGGGCCGCTGCCGAAAAAAGACCCGCTCGAAGAAGGAGGGCCAATCCACCGAAGAGCGGATCTTCGATGTGGTTGCCGGCGCCCTCGACGAGGCCGGAAATCCCGAGATCAAGGGCATCGGCGTCGGTTCGCCCGGGCCGCTCGACCCGGCCACAGGCGTCATCATCGATACCCCTAACCTCAACTGGAAAGACTTTCCGCTCGGCGAGGCGCTCGGGAGACGATTCGGCGTCCCAGTTGCTGTGGACAACGACGTGAACGTTGGCACGTACGGCGAGTGGTGTTTCGGCGACGTGAGCGATTGTGCGGACGTGCTAGGCGTGTTTCCCGGCACCGGCATCGGCGGCGGCGTGATTGTCGGCGGCAAACTGCTGCACGGATTCTCGGGAGCCGCAGGCGAGGTCGGCCATATGACCATCGAAGTCGACGGGCCCTACTGCGGCTGCGGCAAACGCGGGTGTCTCGAGGCGTTGGCGTCGCGGATCGCTATCGCGAAGGAGGTCGCGGCCCTGGCTGCCCGGGGCGACGCGCCGTACATCGCCGAGAATTTCGGCACCGATATCGCCAACATCCGCAGTGGCGCCCTCGCAAAGGCCATTGAAGCAGGCGACGCGATGGTCGAGGATGTCGTGCGCAGGGCGGCGTACTATGTCGGCATCGCCGTGGCGAATCTAATCAACGTGCTGAGTCCCGAGGCCGTGGTTCTCGGCGGCGGCCTGGTCGAGGCCATGGAATCGCTTTTTATCGAGGAAGCCACGCGCGCGATAACAGATCACGCCATGCCGTTTCTCCGCAAAAACGTGCGCCTGGTTCCCGCAAAGCTCGGCGACGACGCCGTCGTGCTCGGCGCGGCCAGGATGATCGCCGAGAAATTGGCGGAACAATAGCGTCCGCGGCCAGCGACGGCAGCCCGCCTGGATCGAGGTGCGCGCGTGACACGCTTGGCCCTCGGCCAATCCGCTATGGTACACTTGAATCATGCCGAGGCGCCAATCGTTTCAACTGCTCATCAAGCCTGTCGGGGCGGACTGCAACCTCGACTGCGGATATTGTTTCTATCTGCGCGCGGCCGAACTATATCCCGAGGCGCCCCGGCATATCATGTCCACCGATGTGCTCGAGACGGTTATTGCCGGCTTCATGCGATTGCGTCTGCCCGAAAGTGTGTTCTGCTGGCAAGGGGGCGAACCGACGCTTGCGCGTGTCCAATTCTACCGGAGAGCGGCCGAACTTCAGCAACGATACGGAGCGTCCGGACAAGTCGTCGCCAACGCGTTTCAGACCAACGGCGTGCTCGTGGACGACGAGTGGTGCCGGCTCTTTCACGAGTACCGTTTCCTCGTCGGCTTAAGCCTCGACGGGCCCATAGACGTCCATGACGCGGTTCGGCGCAACCGGGCGGGCGAGGGCTCCTGGAGCAAGGTCATGGCCGCCGCCGAACGAATGCGCCATTACGGCGTCGAGTTCAACGTCCTGTGCGTGGTCCATAGCGGCAACGTGTCCCTGGGAAGTGACTTGCTCCGCTGGTTTCAGGCGCACGGCTTCGACCACGTCCAGTTTATACCGTGTATCGAGCGCAACATGCCGCACACGGTGTCTGCCGAGGCGTACGGCGCGTTTCTTTGCGACACGTTCGACTACTGGTCAAGAGAAGGTTTCGGGCGCGTATCGGCGCGGGATTTCGACGCGATACTGGCCGCGCGCCAAGGCCGCGGAGGCCAAGTATGCACGTACGCGCGGAAGTGCGACCAGTACATCGTTATCGAGCACAACGGCGACGTATACCCTTGTGACTTCTTCGTGACCGGCGAGTGGAAGCTCGGAAACGTCAAGGACAGCCCGCTCGATTCATTCATCGAACTCGACAAGTTCAAGGCATTCGCCTATCAAAAAGACAAGGTTCCCGCCTGCCGCGAATGCCCGTGGCGTCAAACGTGCCACGGCGGGTGTCAGAAGGATCGTCTGGTTGGCGGAACCACGTCCGATCCGACCATACTTTGCAGCGCCTATAAGAGATTTTTCCGCCATGCCATGCCGAGGTTTAACACGCTTGCCAAGCGTATGCCTCGGGATCCGGCACGTGCCGGCTCTGCTTGACGACGTGCGGCGTTTCCGGCGTACGAACAGCGGCGGTTCAGCAATCTGAGGCGCTCAGGAAACCGCGTTCCCATCGACCTGTTTCGCCTCGTCTCCGGGGCTTGGCCGCTCGGGGGGCAACGTGAAACAAAACCTGGCCCCTTCGGTGTAGTAGCGATCGACCCAGATTCCGCAGTCGTGCTTCACCAAAATCTCGTTCACAATATTCAGGCCCATCCCGAGTCCGGCCACCGTTGCGTTGGCGTAGCGCGAGAAGGGTTTGAACACTTGCGACTGGAACTCCTTGGGAATCCCGGGGCCGTTGTCTTGAAAGAAATAGTGGCTGTTCTCAAAACCTATGTCGATGCGCGGCGGGCGGTCTTCGGGGCAAAACTTGAAGCTGTTGCTGAACAAGTTGGTGAAAACCTGCACGGTGCGCACCGGGTCGCAATAGGCCCTCGGCATGTCGTCCGCCACGTTCACCAAGGCGTTTCGTCGCTCGCTCTCGCTAGCGAATTGCTTGAGCGCGTCCAGGGCCAAATCACGCACGTCGACGTTCTTCTGCTCGAGCTCCTGATTGATGATGCGCGACGTATCGAGCATGGCTTTCGTCAACTGGTCCATGAACTGGACGTTGGCCAAGATGCGCTGGAGATAGTGCTGCGCTTTGTCGTCCAAGACGTTCGCGTAGCTTTCACTCAATTTCGTCACAAAGCCTTGAATCGAGATCAGCGGCGCCAGGAGGTCGTGGGACAGCACGTAGGTGACTTTTTTGTATTCCTCCGAGAGATTCCTCAGCCGCCGTTTTGTGAGGAAGGATTCGGTAACGTCGCGAACGCTCTCGATGCAACCCACGACCTCGCCTCGAGCGTTCTTGAGCGCCTTGGACAAGACGTCGTCCACATGCGGCTTTCCGTACCAATCGATGCCGTTTTCGGTCATGGTGCGATCGGTTTGCCGGGCCGGCTCCCCGGTTTCCATAGCGACTTTCGCCGTGCAGCCCGGGCAAATGCCGTCGCGTCGTTCAAACACGCGGTAACACTTCTTGCCGACCTCGAGCGCCGGGAAACGCAGCTTCTTCTTCGTATTGTAGGCGACGATATTATAGTCTTTATCGATAATCTCGACCTCGTCCTCGATCAAGTCGAGGAAAGGGCCGAGCCACTTGACGATCTCCCGGAGTTCTGCGTTGTGCCGTTCTCTTTCGTCATCTTGACTCATGGGCGGTGCTCATCTGGCCAAGTCGCTGATAAACGCCCAATACGTGCCCAAACCCGTTACTTTCCGTACGGGCAGGAGGACATGGTCTAAAGACGCCAATGCATAGGCGTGGTTACCACTCTAGTTCCCGGGCCTCGAAACGCAGCGTCGCCGTCTTGCCTTGCCGGTCGATCTCGAGCACGATCTCTTCGCCGACAAACAGTCCCCACATCACAAGATCGATATCGGACGTCTGGACGACGGGCTGGCCGTTTATGCCGGTGATAACGTCCCCGGGACGGAGGCCGGCTTGGTACGCTGGGCAGTCCTTACGTATATCCAGAACCAGGCACCCCGAGCGCGCCGCGATGCTCAGCTCCTGCAACTTGTACTCAGGAATCGAGGCAACCGTGCGCACCTTGAATCCCGCCCACGGGTCCCGTCTTCTGCCGTGGACGATTATTTCTTCCGCGACGCGACGCGCACGGTTTATGGGTATTGCGAACCCGAGGCCGATGTTGCCCCCGCTCTTGCTGAAGATGAAGGTATTGATGCCGACCACTCTCCCCTCGGCAGTCGCGAGCGGGCCGCCGCTGTTCCCAGGGTTAATGGCGGCGTCCGTTTGAATCATGTCCTGATACAGCCGCTCGCCGCGGCCCACGCTGGGGTTGATTCGCCGATGATTCGCGGATACGACACCGACGCTTGCGCTCGGCTTGGGATCGCTAATAAAGACGCCGAACGGATTGCCGATCGCGATAACCCATTCCCCTATCATGAGGTCACTTGAATCGCCCAACGCGACGTAGGGCAAGTCACGGCCCGTCACGCGCAAGACGGCAATGTCCGAACGTTCGTCTGCCCCAAGAAACTCGACAGGGAGCTCTCGGCCGTCCGGCAACGTAACCGACTTCACCTTGGCCCCCTCGATTACGTGCCAGTTGGTCAGAATATGGCCGTTCTTGTCCAGAAAGAAGCCGCTCCCGGCCGAATCCACCTCCCGCAGGACGTAGCGGGGACGGGGCGGGTGAAATAGGCCCCAGAAATCGTCAAAGAACGGATCGCGCAACTGCTGCGCCTGGATGACGTTTACGGATACGACGGCCGGCGAGACCTTCTCGATGGCACGGACCACCGCGTTGCGGCGTGATTCGTCCACGGTCTCCGGGGCCGCGTCGCGTGCGGCAAGAACCAAAACTGATAGAACAAGGATTGGGAGCGCGACATGCCTTCTCATGATCTCCCCCTCTTCCTCTTTGTGCACCGCAACGGCCTGCAAGACGCGGCCGAGACCCCCGTCCGGGCGTCTCGCCGCGCGTCTTCCGTGCGTTGTTGCATGTTACTCTTCAGTGGCCCCCTCTTCGGCCGCCGTCTCGACGTGTTCTTGCGCCGCCGCCGCATCGTCGACATCCGGCGTTGACTCGATCCCGGTTCCGGATTCTGGCTCAGGGGGCGGCTCAACTTCCGGCGCAGGCGCCGGTTCCGGTTCGGGTTCCTTGAGCACATCGACCTGCGGCATAATTGAGGCCACGTCCCGGCCGCCAACTACAAAAACCTGATCTTTGCCGGACAACGTCAGTTGCCGCGAGCCGTCCTCGAGTTCCGCGCCCACGGTAAGCAGGAAGTCCTCGCCCTGGGCGTTGACAACGCGTATGGTCGCGCTGGTCTCGCCTTCGATGGCCGTCGTGTCGAACAGAATGTCA
>DUZM01000165.1 GCA_013349485.1 Candidatus Hydrogenedentota bacterium
TATTGCGGATCGAGCCGCCGCCTACGGCCATTTTCGTCGGGCGCGCGGACAATGCCGTGAGTGTGCTGCGGGGCGTGAAGGAGGCCGGAAGACGGTGTCCGGAAGACATGGAGATCGTGAGTTGGTGCAGCGACCACGCCTTCGAGGCCACCGAACCTCAATTGAGCGCCCTGGACGTCCCGTTTCACTTGCTGGGCACGCAGGCCGCCCGCCTGCTTTGCGAGGAAATCGAGGAGGGACCGGCAATTATTTCCCAGCAGGCGGTTGCCTGCAAGCTCATACAGCGACCCTCGTGTAGGTTAGGATTTGACAAGGAGCCAAGCGTCGCCCTGGCCGCCCCCCAAACAGGGTGAATGCCGCCGGCGGCCGGCTGGGTTCTTGCGCGTACGTTTGCCAGGCCGGGGGCGCCGGTTTCCCGTGGGCGTCCGAAAACTAATCCCCGCCCCGACGCGCAGCCTAACCTCGTGCCGTTGCCCGCTGTGAACCTCCGCGAAGCCGCGCCCGAGACCAATCAGACTATTCCCTGACGAACCCATCCAGCCCCTCCTCGCGCACACTGCATCGCGGCGGCGCGCGAGGAGGCCGCCCTCCCGTCCTGCGAGGCGTCAGGCGAAGTCCCGAACCGGGTCTCCGTCTCGGAACGGCGAGTCGCCTCGTTCTTGCGGGCAACGTGTTGCAGTAATCGATTCGATTTGTGTCATTTCCCCACGTGAATGCCCAGTTTTTCGCGGCCTCCCGTGTGCGGCCGATGTTCTTCAAACAGGGCCTTGCCACAATTGACTTTCGCATTTCCGAGGCCTTTCCGAGCGGCCCCTCAAAAAGGACTTGACATGGGGGATGAAATGGTGTAGACTCTGAAAAGGATTGCAGCAATCGATTTCGCCGCGAATCCAATCAATCAATCTTGCTTGGGCTCGCAGCAGGCTGTCGGTTGACGGTTGGATCGGCAACCAACGAATAGCCTCTCGATGACAACGTAGCATTCCCGACCAAGGCTACATCGTTGCGCAAGGGGTTATTTGGGGGCCGTTGGCGGCAAACGTTTGCTGCAACTTCACACAGTCAAGCTGTGTGGAACCCTTTGGCGCTCCCGCGGGACCTCCCACTCGCGGGAGCAATATAGTACTTCAGGCGAAGGGGAGGTCGAGGATGGGTAGAAAGGCCGTAACGCTGAGGGAGGTTGCCCTCAAAGCCGGCGTCAGCCCGTCCACGGCCTCCCGCGTCTTGAACAATAAGCCGCTTACGGTCCCCGTAACCGACAAGACGCGCAGCAAGGTGCTCGGCGCGGCCCGCGCGCTCGGGTACCGCCCCAATCGATTGGCGCGGGGACTTATCACCGCGCGCACGAACATCATCGGCATTTACCTGCCCGTTCACTTCGATCTGCCCCACCCCTTCGCGCGGGTGCCAACGGGGCAGCAGATGGGTTTCACCGTTATGGGGGCGCAGATCGCCGGGGTCCAAGCCGTGACGGGGCCCAAGGATTATGATCTGCATCTTTTCCAGCAGATAACGGACGCCGAAGGCAAGCGGCGCAGCATCGACCTCTGCATGGATTTCATTGACGGCTTGATCCTTCCGACTCCTATGCATGAGGACTGCAAAATCCTGCAGGGATGGGACCTGCATACCGTGTGCATCGAGTATAACCCACCCGAATTCACTGGCGACTTCGGCTTCAGCAGCGTCTACCTCGACAGCCTCGAGGAGGTCTATCGCGTGATTCACGGGTGGGCCGAGGCTGGGCACAGACGGATCGCGTTGATCCTGTTCCTGAACAAAACGGCCCCGGAGAGCCGGTACCAACTCGCGGCGTACAAACGGGCGCTGAGCGACGCCGGCATTCTTCTTGACGAGCGGCTGGTTGTCGAGGGGTCGCCGGTGGAAGACACGGGCCGGTTGATTGCCAAACGACTTCTGAAAATCGAGCCGCCGCCCACGGCCTTTTTTGTTGGGCGCGCGGACAATGCGGTGAGTGTGCTGCGGGGCGTAAAGGAGGCCGGGAAACGGTGTCCGGAAGACGTGGAAATCGTGAGTTGGTGCAGCGACCACGCCTTCGAGGCCACCGAGCCCCAATTGGGCGCTCTGGACGTTCCGTTTCACGTGCTGGGGATGGAGGCTGCCCGCCTTCTGTGCGAGGAAATCGAGGAAGGGCGGACCGTTTCCCAGCGGGCGGTTGCGTGCAACCTGATACAACGATCTTCATGTAGGTTGCGGTTTAACAAAGAGCCGAGCGTTAGCTTGGTCGGCCAGGAAAGGGGGTGAATGGCGCCGAAGGCCGGCTCGGTTCTTGCGGAGACGTTCGCCGAGTCGAGGGCTGCGGGTCCGCGTTTGCTGTTGCACGGAATTATTGTTCCTGACAACAAAGACTGAGGAGACTAATGAAATGAGTAAGAAAGGCTTTACGCTAATCGAGTTGCTGGTTGTGATTGCCATCATCGGCATCCTGGCCGCGATTCTGCTGCCTGCGTTGGCACGGGCCCGCGAGGCCGCGCGCCGGGCGTCATGCGCCAGCAACCTCAAACAGTTCGGCGTGATCTTCAAGATGTACGCCAACGAAAACAAGGAAATGTTCCCCTGCAATAACGAAATCTGGCCCATGGACTGGTTTCCATTTGACCTCGGGATCAACGCGCAGGACCTGTATCCGGATTATTGGAACGACCCGGAGATCATGATCTGCCCGTCGGACCCGCGCGGCGGCGCGAAGACTGCGTTCCTGTGGCCTTACGGCGACGCGAACTACATGCCACCGGACGGCCCATACCCGTTCGGGGGCTACAACTTCCCCGAGGAAATTTCGCCAACTGTCCGCACGCTGATGGAGAAGTCCAATGACCCGGCCACGACCCAGATCCCGCACTATGACTTGCAGGGGCAAGGTCCTGTACCGACGTTTGGCACGCTGGTCGCCACGGGTAAGTCGACGCCTGTCACAGAGCTGTGCGCCTACGCCATGTTGTCGTATCCGATTTCGTACTGCTATCTGGGCTGGGCCACAAACGGCACCGGCGCACAGGCCAAGCTCGCATCGGTTACGCGGCAGGTTGCCACGCTCTTCGACATGGGTCTCGACGCGGTTACCGGTGACGGCGTGTACGAGCCGCAGACGGTTGCAGAAGTGCATGCGCCGCACACAGTGGTGCAGGACGAGTGCGAGGGCATTCTGAATTGCGACGTGGTCGTGTGGAAATACGACAACATCGAAGCAAACGCGCTCGGCGGCAGGACAGGCTGGTTTATACCCGCCGATCCGCTGATAGCCTGCTATGGCCCGTATTCGGGTTATCTACCCCAAATGCCAGCGAATGCTCCCAATGACGAGAACGGGGAGCCGCTTCCCACCAAGCTCATGCGCACGCGCGAGGGTATTGAGCGGTACTTCATCACGGACATCAACAACCCTGCCGCGACGAACGTTGGGCAGAGCGTCATTCCGGTGATGTGGGACGCTTGGCAGAATGGTTACAACAACTATGCAGGCGGCATTAGCGACGCACTAGGTGCCGTAGGAGCCGAGGGCGCCATCAGCATGGTTCTGATGTTCAACCACGTGCCCGGCGGTTCGAACATCCTGTACATGGACGGCCATGTCGACTTCCAGCGGTTTGGCAGCGGCGGCATCATGGGCCAAAACTGGGATATCGACAACTACGGCGGCGACCTCGAGGCCGGTTGGCTCGGCGGGGGCGACAGTTAATCCGCCCGGAAATCTGCCAACACTCTTGTTGGTTCGAGATGCCAAAGCCACGCGGGACAATCAGGTCCCGCGTGGCTTTGCCTGCGATTTGCCCATCGGTGGGTCCTGCTTGATTTTGGCGCGCGCAACGCGCATTTTCTACTTTCGAGCAAGGGTACCGGTTCTTCTTTTTCGAGTTGAGTTTCGGCGATCATGACATTGAGTGAATGCCAGTGTAGATAAACGTAGATTGCGGCGGCCGTTCGCGGAGCCGGCTCAGGTACGGGAGAGACGGACTTAGTCGGCGGGATAAAGCAGCCGTGAGCAAACAGGGGAGATCATACGTTATGGTTAGTTATATAGTGGCACTTGCATGCGCATTCCTCACAGTTGACGGCGACATAAACACATCCTACATACAGGAGATGAATCTTGTGTACGGCGAGACGCACGGTATCGGTTTGCTCATGGACGTGTTCAAGCCGAAGAGCGAATCCAACGGCCGTGCCATCGTCGACATCGTGAGTTCGGCAGGCAATACGGAGCGAATTAATGTTGTGCAACACACCCACTGGCGAATCTATGAAGTCCTTTGCGCTCATGGTTACACCGTGTTCGCGATTCGGCCCGGCTCATCGTCAAAGTGGCCCATTTGGGATGTGCGGGAACACGTCCGCACGGGCATCCGTTATGTACAGCTGCACGCTAACGAATACGGCATAGAGCCCGAGCTCCTGGGCATTATTGGGGTTTCTGCCGGGGGGTATTTGACTTGCCTTACCGCGGTGACGCCCGTCGAGGGCGACCCGAACGCCGAGGACCCGCTGAAGCGCTACAGCACCCGGGTGGCGGCGGCGGCGCCGATCTGCCCCGGCACCGGCGGCTGGATAAGGGACCTAGGAGAAGGCGACGAGTATTTGAAGGTCGCAAAAAGGTTTGGGATTCCGCTCGATCCGAAACCCACAAGGGAAGAGGTGCTTAAAAGGGTTGCGGAGTTTTCTCCGATCGCTATGGTGCGTTCCGATTCGCCGCCCTTTCTTTTTACGCACGCCACCGGAGACCCCATTGTTTCTTTCGCGAACTCTGAGAACATGGTCAAGGCGCTCAAAGAAGTAAACGTCGACGTGGAACTTCGCGCGATTGATTCCAAGGAGCATGTTTGGGACGCGACCATCCCGGCGGACATCGAGGTGATTGCGTCATGGTTCGACAAGAAATTGGACGCGAACACGTCCTACATACAGAAGACGGACGTCGTATACGGCGAGCCCAACGGGATCGGTTTGCTTATGGACGTGTTTAAGCCGAAGGGGAAGCCCAACGGGCGTATCATCGTCGACATAGTGAGTTCGGCGGGCAATACGGAGCGATTCAATATTGTGCAGCACACCCAGTGGAGTATTTACGAGATCCTCTGCGCTCACGGTTATACGGTGTTCGCGATTCGGCCAGGCTCATCGTCAAAGTGGTCGATTCAAGAAAGGCAGGAACACATCCGGATGGGCATCCGCTACGTAAAATGGCACGCTGAGGAATACGGCGCGCAGCCTGAACCGCTCGGTATTCTGGGAGTATCTTCCGGGGGATATCTGACCTGTCTTACTGCGCTGACGCCCATCGAGGCTGAACCGGGCTCGATGGACCCGCTCAGGTGGCACGGCACCCGGGTGGCGGCTGCGGCGCCGATCTGTCCCCCCACCGACCTCCGGGGCAGGAACCTAGGAGAAGGCGACGAGTATCTGAAAACCGCAGAATGGCTTGGCATGTCCCTCGAACCGAAACCTGCTAAGGAGGAGGTGGCCAAGAAGCTGGCCGAGTTTTCGCCGGTTTGTCTGGTGGGGCCCGATTGCCCGGCCTTTTTGTTCACGCATGCCACGGGAGATCCCATTGTTCCGTTCGAAAACTCTGAGAAAATGGTCAAGGCGCTCAAAAAAGTAGACGCCGACGTGGAACTTCGCGCGATCGATTCCGATGAACATGTTTGGGCTGCCACTATCCCGGCGGACATCGAAGCAATTGCATCGTGGTTCGACAGAACGTTGGAGGTCGAAAATAAGAAGGTCCGCGGCGGCCGCGTCGACTGATTCGTGCGGCGACCGGGTTTGCTCACGTCAATAGCTTGAGGTCGGGAAGAACGATGGCTGCGGGAATGGGCGTTTTGACGACTCAGAAACCATGCCAATTATGGGCCATCATTTGGAATGCGATTACCGTTAAAGCCGGTCAAACCGAAATGCAAACGCTTCCGCCAAGATCATCAAGGAGTGCTTTGAAGTAACCGCACATACCAGCAACCCGACCGTGCATCGGCACACACGGCCAGCACAAGAAAGCCTCGTAGTAGGATATGGGCATTGGCAACCGGCAACAGAGGCAGAAACGTGCCAGGAAATTAAGGCATTTCCTCAAGATTGACGGCACCGGCTTTTGTCGGCGGCGTCTACTCTAAGTCTGACGTACGAGAAAGCCACGCGGGACGTTCATGTTCTCGCGTGGCTTTTCCGATGCACTTTCCTATCAGAAAAAGCGGACAGTCCTCTGGCGTCGAAACCGCTCCCCCCCGCTCCGGTTCTGTCCGTTCTCCACTTTCCCGCGCGCAGGGCTAATCGGTGTTGTTACTCCTGTTTCTTTGGCTGCTGAGCAGGCTTCTTCGGCGGCATCCCGCCGATGTTTAGCAGTGGATTGCGCGCCGGAAGCGGCTTATCGCTTTTCAACTCAATCTCTGCGCCTTTCCCCGTGCAACCCGTTAAAGGCGTCACGATAAACGCGCAAATCAGAAGCATTAAGACAAGCTTTCTCATGGTTTTCTCTCCTCTTTCAGACTGTCTATTTGACACACACCTTTATTGTTTCACAACCAACGGATTTCCACAACCCCTACCGTTGCCTGAGCACACGCAAAGGACGTACCATGCCCAATTACCGCGGCCGCCGGCCACGTGAAACATCAACGCCTACAATCGGCCCGGGCGTTTGCCCGATACCGCGAACGTGGTATGAATCGTGCGGGTTTCGCCGGGGGCGAGCGGCGCCTCGGCGGGTTCGAGTTCCATAACCACATGCTCATAGTCCACATTGATCACGTAGAACAACGCGTTGACTTCCTCCTCGTTGAACGCGTTCACCAACGTCAGTTTCTCTCGAGGCACGCGAAACGCCCAGCGCGTAATCCCGTCCGGACGCAGGTGGTCGGCCCAGATCGTCTTGTCGATAACCGGCCGCAACGCGGCGCGTTCCCATCCGTCCGCCTTCTCGATCCAGATCTCCGCGGGGGTCGGACCTTGTGTCCAGAACTCGCAATGGAGTTCAACGTACGGTTTGATCGGCTTTTGGCTTGCGTTCTCCATTGCGATCTCGATATCGAGCGTTTCCCCGCCCAGTTTGAGCGTCATGGTGCGCGTCACGACCAACCCGTCTCGAGCGCGCGCCTCGAGCGCCAGCGAGTCGTCCGTCCGGGCCCCGAGGCGGTAGCGATCAGCGATAGGATAGTACGGCACCGGCTGGGGCGTAGCGCCCATGTCCCATTCATGCACCAGGCCGCGGCCGTCCTGGAACGTCTTGTGCCCCTCCAACAGGTCCTTGCCGGAAGCCTTGTCAATCCAACGGACGATTGCGCCCGCGAAGTCCGGGACCACCCAGATTTCGTAATACTCGTTCTCGAGTTTCTCGACGTGCGCCTCGAGATAGCGCGGCGGGGTCGCGCCGTTGAGCCGATCGCGAAAATCCGAGATCGGCGTGTCCTGCAAATGCGTTACGCCGTGGTCCATGATCATCTCCCAGTATTCGTCGAAGGTCTGGCTTGGCGGCCTTGTCACGATGTATTTGTCGCCGGTGAACTCGATTTTCGGCTGACAGACGAGGGCTGCATACTGCACGGGCAAGTGGGCGTATTCGAGCCGCTCGCGGGCCGTCGCATCTGTCACCGCCGCAAAAGCCCGCTCGAAAATTGTTTGCGCCTGCACCACCATGTCGTAGTCCATCCACCACATCGGGTTGAAAATCGTCAGCTCGACTTCGTCCTCGAGGGCTTTACGGGTGATGTGCTCGATGTACTCGCGCACAAACGGCGCGCCCTCGCCATAGTACGCCTCGACAAACTCGTCGAACAGCGCCTGCCAGTCCACGGCCGGATCCCATAGTGCGTGGGCGATGATGTAGCCTTTCAGAAACTCGAAATCGCTGTGCGGCGACGACGGACTCGCCTGCTCGAACACGCCCTTCACTCGGTGGTCCGCGAAGAACCTGATATTGGGTTGCAGCACATGGAAGTTGGGGTGGGGCCCCTGATGGCAATACCAGTTCTGCGTGTAGTCCCAAATGCAGAGGTTCGGGGCAATTTTGGCCCAGGCCTTGATGTCCTTTTGGAACGGCCGGTTGAGTCGGCTCTTTCGGTCGGCCAAGGGCCGACTGAAGTCGCACTCGATTGAACACAACCGGACGATCACGTTGTCCCGTGGCTTGACGTGTTTCGGCGGTTTCCGTGTGTACTGATAGGCAAAGGTTTCGATGTACGCATAGGGAAACTCATCTTCAATGGCCTCGGCGATAGCGTTAATAAACTGGATGAGGCTGCCGGCGTGGCTCTTCTCGTGCTCATCGATGGTCCGGCAATGCTCGCATTCGCACCAGAACGCCCAGTCCATCTGGCTCACATGCACAATCGGCCTGTCCGTCGACGTTGTGCGGAGTATCCGGCGGACCTTGTCTATCGTAATCGCGAGCACGTCCGGGTTGGTGAGACACAACTGGGTTCCGCGGGGGTCGACGGCCCGTTTGCCGTTGAACTCTGAAAAGTACTCGGGATGACTTTCGCCGTGCTCGGCGGGGTTCACGAAACTGAAAAAGGTATGCCCGCCGCCGCGCGCGAACCCGACGTTGCCGCCCAGTTCCGGCGGCAGGGTAACGCGCTGGCCATTGAGTTTATGGAACGCCGCGTAACGCGGGTTGTGGAGAAAAGCGCGGTAGCTGACGTCGCGCCA
>DUZM01000113.1 GCA_013349485.1 Candidatus Hydrogenedentota bacterium
CGAATCCACAGTCCCACACAACGCAGTGCCGAAATCCTCATCACATGGCGGATAGGCATGGACCCCAGACACCACCGCGGCTGCTAACACTACCAACCCCAGAGCGCAAAACGTTAGGATGCTAACTCGTTTCCCGAGCATTCTCATGGTTCTTCCCTCCCAGTATCTCAAGCCTTCATATCAGGTCCACAAATACATTTCATATATTAACACGTAGGAGTACCCTTGTCAACGAGGTCATTGGACTGTGTATACTCAAGGCCCATTCGGCTAGACATCCTGATGTGTCGGCCAAACCCCTAGCCCGCATCGCTTCCCCGAACGTTGATGAAGCGCGCGAAACATATGATGTCCGCACAACTACCCGCACCGAAACCGTCGGCGCCTACTACGAATGGCCCTTCAAACGAAAAGGCAAAACCCCTACCGTCAACCGCTCTGCGTCTCAAGCCAAGGCGTTCCAATGCGCCATCGACCGCAACGGAAAACACGAAGCTGTCCTCCAAGGCCTACACTCCCCCGGACAATTCTGGCAGCCACTACCAAGGGAGTGAAGGGGCGTAAACCCAGCAATTAGAAGGACTTGCACTTTAAGTTAGTGTCAGGCTATGGATGTCCCGGGCATCGCGCACCCCGAATTGTGCACGGCTCACAACACAAGATGAAAAGGCGAAACTAGGAGGGGGGATCTACAGAAACTTCTTGACACTAGCCACTGCGATGCGATAGAATTACCGCGCAGTATTTAGGCGGGGAAGTTTAGATCTCGGGCAAAGGCTTTGCGGGAGGGAATCCAGGTGGTGTGCGTGGGCACAAGAGCGCTTGGGCGCGCACTGGAAAGACCGAGAGGGCGACTGTTCTGACAATGGGGGAAGGTAGAGGCTGTGCTGGCTTGTCTGTGATTGGAAGGAAGGAGTGTCTGTGGAGTGGGATTTGAGGTATTTGGCGGGCTTTGAACTTGAGTGTAGGTTCGGAGGAGACAGGTTACAGGGTGAATTGGTTGGCTGAGGCTCAGGCCTTGGAAGGGAGAGTTGGCCAGCTGACCGGACATGGTTGGCGACTGGAAACGTGGGGTCCGGGAAGCCGGAGACGTCCCGTCCGGCGGAAAGGAGGCAGAATGGCGGCCAAGAGACTGGTCGGACGCGGTTGTACCGTAGTCATCGTAATGTATCTCATGCTGGTTCCCGAATCGGCCTATGGCGCGGTCTACGAGTGGTTCAAGCATAGCGGGATCACGGCAAGTATTTCCCCCACCCCCACAAAAGTCATGGCCTGCACGGAGACGGGCTTTTCCACCTCGCCCATTGACTATGACTGCAAAGAGAACACTCAGAGCCCGTATGACTGGCATATTGTCCCCGACACCTTTGAGTATTACTGGGAGTGCAACCACGGAAGCATAGTGGGGGCCGACGACGGTCCATCCATCACGTACAAGGCGGGCGAGACTGCCGGAAGCGGGGCAGTGCTATTATGGGTCAACGATGTGGCGGCAATCCCGCCGGGCGACATCGGGACTCGTGACGACACTGCCATCTTCAGGCAACATAACTTCTCCGTCATTGCACCTACTGGCGAGACATCCACTTTCCTCGGGTGGCAACCCGCAGATGATATAGCGAAGTTCAAAGGTACGGTCACTCCTGCGGGAGACAACTTTCAAGGCCTCGATGTTGACGAGGGGACAGAAGGTTCGGGCGCCTCGGATGGCTGCTGGTTTGCCGGATCAGCCTATGACGAATACACGAACGAAAGTGCCATTTCGGGCGGGAGATGGACGATTGACGCCAGTAACAACTACCAAACGGATTATATTGGGGCTTTCGGGGATATTGACGGTTATTACAGCGCACAGGGCAAAACGCCCTGCGACCTGTCAGTTACACAACACATGCATTTTGAATGCGACGGGGCGGCAGGCGGTTATGGAACAGGCGCCGGATGGAAGGAATACACTACAAACGCGTTTCTCATTGAGGTCGGCAACAACAGCACTTTCGTCTCAAGAGACGGCGTGAAATCCAGCACGGGGCACTAGCAGAGGAGAGAGTTATGTTGAAATCGCGAACTCGCGCCAGGACAAGAAGCCCAAGAGCCCTTGTGGCTGGTCTCGTTGCACTGCTTGTTTTGCACGCGCGATGCCTGGTTGCTGAAGACGGAACAATGGCTGTTGACGTCAATGAGCCGAGACCTCTTGCAGCAGCCGCGAGGGTATTGGAAACGCGTCACGGCCTGCCTATCAGCTACGAGGACCCAAAGTACATTAGCGAACAGGACATGTCCGATGCCACGTTGTCAGTGCGGAAGGACCTCCATCTCTATGCGGCGGGTGAAGCCCCAAAAGTGCTTGTTCCGCGTGCTGCGCAGTTGAGTGCCACGTACACGGTTTCTACGGAGGCCAACCTGCCCACGGACCTTCTTGGCATACTTGAAGGGCTTTGTGACGCACACAGCAATTCCGGCAATCCCGGCCGTTTCCGCGTCGTGGCCTCTGACGGGATGCTACATATTGTGCCGACAAGCATATTGAATAAGAGCGGGGGATACGAGACCGCCGGGTCTGTGCTTGACACGATCGTCGCTTTCCCCGAGCAACAGCGCAGTACCATGGAAACCCTCGGCCTTCTCCTATTGAAGATTTCGGAAGTTAGCGGCGAGCACGTGACTTTTGGAATGATTCCTATCAACCGGCTCTCTCAAACTCAGGTGTCTACGGGTGCCTCGAATGAACGGGCCCGAGATGTCTTAATCCGGATACTCAAAGGCACGGAGGGGACGTTTTCCTGGCGCCTGTTCTACGACGCAAGCCCGCACTTGCAGTGGCACGTGCTCAATATCCATTTCGTACGCACGCGCGAGAGCGGAGGAACCGCCGAAGCGGCGTTCGCGCCGATCGGAGAATCCTTGTTCATGGATCCGCAGGTTTTTGCAGATATGGAAGTTCAATTGATGGTTAACCTTGAACAGTACGTTGATCAAGAGAAAGTGCAGAGACACCACGCAGAGAGGGAGGCTCTGCAAGCGAAGTTGGACAGCGACGAGAAGATGTCATTGAAAGCCGCGCTTGAACTGGCCCAAATGTACACGTTCAAGGGGCCGTTGGGCTTCAAGAAGGACATCAACAAAGCCCATCAGATCTGCGAGTCAATTAGGTCGATCTTCTCGGGGAACGAGTTCGGCGTTATCACGACCGAGTTGAATCTGGAGAATATGCGGATGTTTTATTCGGCGGAACATCTCTCGAAGGACGCGACAATGGCCAGCTATCTGGCTTGCTGCCGGCGGATTCTGAACATCCCCGACGACGAGTTCGTTGATTCGACGAGAACACTGGCGACGGACGACGAGCGGGAACGCTTCCTTGCAGATGTGCGAACGCTAAAAGACAGTGTCCGACAGCGTCTGATGACGCTGTCGGTTGCGCATGGATATGAGTCACCAACAACATTTCTTGAACTGGGCTACATTCGGGCACAAGTGCCTAATGACGACGATATTCAGGCATGGGTTGAGGAAGAACTGCGCAAGGCGCAGATGCCCGACTTGGCCGATCCGGGTGCCTACTAATTAGGACAACCGGATGAACTGCCGAGCCAGATTGCAGCAAAGCCGGCCCCTATTCTTTCTTGCGACAGATGAAGGAGCATCCTCGTCGTGCTTCGGCGGCGCAGGCCCTACGGTTAATCGTTCACGTGCACAGTCCAGACTGCTCGTAGTGTGTATGGCATTCTTGCTTGCGAGCACGCAATTCTCCTTTGGTCAAGTTGAGTTTCCCCAGTCCGAGTTCGACCTCGGTGTGGTGAAGCAAGGCCCTGATCCCCTCATGGCCACCTTCAAAATCGTTAATCGCACCCTTGACGCGGAAGCCCGCATCGTCAGCGTCCGCAGTTCGTGCGGATGCCTGAGTGCTTCTGCGAAGGATACGGTCCTCAGCCCTGGCGAGCTGACAGTCCTGCAGTTGAAAGTCGATACGCTAACCATGCGTGCAGGACCATTTAGGAAGTATGTCCACGTGGTCTATGAGCAAGCCGGCTCGGAAAAAGTGGTACAACTCACGTGCAAAGGCTCAATCGTTTCCCCTCCTGTGTATCGCACGCTGGCCGTGGATTTTGGAGAAATACGAAGAGATGAGATAAGGACAAAAGGGATTCGGCTTGAAATGCTCGGAAATGCCGAATCCCTGGATGTCGTCGCGGAGAAGGGACCTCTCAAATACGACATCACTAGGGACACCTCAGATGGCGCCCACGTTCTCCTCGTGTCCTTCGAGGAGAACAAGATCAGTGTTGGGCGGCACCGCCTTTCCGTACGCATTTTCAGCGACTGCCAGGACTTTCCTTTGATCGAGGTCCCCGTACAGATAACCGTTCTAAGGGATCAAGCGCTGTATCCAGATACTCTTGTCCTTGACCTTGCATCCGACCCTGCTTCTATTTCCCGTCGCGTGCGTGTTGGAGACCAGCAGGATGGGCATGTGTCGAACGTTTCGCTGATCGATGTGCCCGCGCAATTCGACTATCAGATCCTCTATAGTGACCTGGAGGGAGACTGCTTTGTGCAATTCCAATGGCGCGGCCACGAGAAAAGGCTTACACATGGGAATATGTATGTCATCTACGAAATGAACGGCGTGCTGCGCAAGGATATCCTGCCCTACTGTGTCCTATTGAATTGAAAGCAAGGGGCGTGCTGTCAAAGCGCCGCATCAAGACGTAGTGTGACGCTCTCCCCAAGGAGTTCGATTTCTGGAATAGCAAAGCCGAAGATGCGCGCCCGCAGGCACCGGAGCTAGTACGGGTGGCGGGGCAGCCGGCAACCAATGCAAGAGAGGGAGCAAAGGCATCGTGTTGAACAGGCGCAATGGTCTCGTCCTTCTGCTTCCAACGTTTCTTCTGGCCTTCGCTGCTTCCGCCGAACCGTTCGGGATAGGGACTGTGTACGTTGCACACCCGGTCGTACAACTGAACGACGAGAACAATGCGTCTGCAACTATTCGATATCAATGCACAAGTGCCTTGACCTGCGATCTCATCCTGTACGACCGAACACCTTCGGAAGTGAGGACGCTTTTCGCGGCCAAGCACCATGAGCCGGGCATCTACGAGGCCACATGGCGCGGTAGGGACGATTCCGACAACCCGGTGCGCAACGGTTATTACTTCATAAAGATGATCGGCCGACCGTCTGGGGCAATTCTGTTCGACTCCGCCTCAACCGACTGGGGCCATACCATCGTTGCGGAAGACTTGTTTGCCTCTCGCGATGCAAAGATAATGTACAAATTGTCCCAGAACGCCGTTGTTCATGTCGGACTAGGCCACGAAGGTACAGGAGGCTATTTTAGGACACTGGTCGATTGGAAGGCGCGTCCGAAAGGGCGCCACGTGGAAACCTGGGATGGTTACGACGCGAGCGGGAAAGTGTGCCTGATCGATCGGTCAAACACGCTGGTGCAAGTGGTTGCTTATAGCCTTCCAGAACAGACCGTCATTGTCACGGGATCCAGAACCGAAACACTCCCAGTGAAGAAGGAGGATTCGGAGTACATTGTTCCGTCAGCAAGAAACACGAACCAGATAGAGGACATCTCCATCTATGCGCGTCAGGCTGATGTCTTGTGCAGGACCCCGTTGTTCGCCATTGAGGCCGTTGACCAGAAGGGAGCGGCGTTTGATCTGGACAGATCCTTCCTTTCTGTACCGGTTGTTATCAGAATCAAGCCCGATAGTGAGACCAAGAAGGCGTTGCTTTTCGAGCCGTATAAGATCGCGGTATTCATCGATGATTCGTTGGTGCATGAAGGAGAGGAAAGCTGCGATGACTTCGCCTTCTGGCTTTATCCTAAGCAGTTTTCTTCCGGAGCCCACGTGCTAAACGTGAATGTCATCAGGGATCTTGGGGCTCACGTGGGCGCCGCCATGACAAGGTTTTGCGTTGCTGAAGAAGGCGTACGCGATTCGGGGGGGCGTTGACGAAGAGTAAAGTTGCAGGAAAACAGAAGGATAGGAGTAGTGGCGTAGCGGAAGTTCCAGGGGAGTTTGCTTATTTGGGTGTTGTGTGGCGCACGTACGGAAGGGGTAGGGTGAGTTGGCTGAACGAGGAAAGGGGGCTGCTTGGACCTTACAAAAACTGAGGACGCTGGTAGGATTTCGCGGTTCAGTCTTTTGCGGCTCGGGGGTCAAGGGCGTCGCGGAGTCCGTCGCCGAGGAAGTTGAGTGAGAAGAGGGTGAGGGAGAGGGCGAGGCTCGGGAAGATGAGGGCCCAGGGACATTCTTCCATGATGTCGACGCCTTGTTTGATTAGGACGCCCCAGGAACTGGTCTCGACGCCGAGGCCGAGGTAGCTCAGGGTGGCTTCGATAAGCATGACGTTGGGGATGGTGAGGGTCGTGTAGACGATAATGGGGCCGAGCACGTTCGGGATCAGGTGGCGCAACAGGATCTGGCGCCGGGGGATGCCCATGGCGACGGCGGCCTCGATGAACTCGCGTTTCATGAGCGACATGACTTGGGCGCGGACGATTCGGGCCATGGTGAGCCATTGTACGGCGCCGATGGCCAGGAACAACAGCACGATGTTCCGGCCAAACAGGACCATGAGCACGATGACGAATATGGTAAATGGCAGGGCGTACAAAATGTCCACGAAACGCATCATTAGGGCGTCGGTGCGGCCGCCTGCGGAACCGGCAACGGCGCCGTAGAGTACGCCTATCGCCAGGGATACTGCCGTGGCCGCGAACCCCACCATGAGCGAGATGCGTCCGCCGTACAAGATCAGGGTAAACAAGTCCTGGCCCAACTGGTCGGTCCCGAACCAGTGTTGGGGGCCGGGCGGCGCCGCGCCGAGGGCGGGGTCTTGGTCCTGGCGGCCATAGGGCGAGAGCCACGGGCCCACCACGGCCGAGATGATCACGATGAGCAACACGATCAGCCCGGCGACGGCAAGCCGGTTCTTCCGAAGGCGCCGCAAGGCGTCTTGCCAAAGCGAGGTGCCCTGCTCGGCTTCGAGATAGCTCCGTGAACTGTGCACGTCTAAATCCTGTATCTTCTACATAACAGCCGAGCGTCCGGGCGTTCGCGCAGGTGGTTCCGGAGGGCTCTGCCGGTATTCACGGCCGTCTCCTCCGTGGTCATTGCGAGGAGCAAGTCTTCGAGCGACGTGGCAATCACTTTCCGCAGCGACCCGAATGCACTTGGCGAGAAGTGATTGCTTCGTCGAAGACTCCTCGCAATGACGAGGGAGCGTTTTTCTTTGGTCTCGAGGGTCGGGTCTCACCACGCCAAAGCCAATGCCCCGTTTGAATTCCCCTTTTTCAAGCAACGCCCTTACCACAAGAAAGGTCAGCCAGACTTTCCGCTAAAACTCCGTCGTGCCAGTGGCCGCGCTATCCGTAATTTCACTTACCTGACGCGGAGCCGGGGGTCAAGCCACGCTTGGGCAACGTCTACAACAAGATTTAACACGAGGATCAGGGTCGCGTAAAAGACCACCGTCCCGAGCACCATCGTGTAGTCGCGGGAAAAGGCGGCGTTCACGAACTCGCGGCCGAGTCCGGGCACCTGAAAGATTTTCTCGACGACGAACGAGCCGGTGAGGAGTCCGGCGGCCGCGGGTCCCATGAACGACACGACGGGCTGGAGTCCGCCGCGAAGGCCATGGCGCACGACGACGCCGGCCTCGGACACGCCCTTAGCCCGCGCGGTTCGTATGAAATCCTGGGACATAATCTCGAGCATGCCCGCCCGACTCAGTCTGGCCACGTAGGCGGCGTAGGTTGCGCCGAGCGTAACGGCCGGGAGCAACTTATCGACGGGGCGTTCCCAGCCGGCCACGGGCAGCCATTTGAACCACAGCGCGAACACGAGCACGAGTAGCGGGCCCAACACGAAGTTGGGCACGCATATGCCGGCCATTGCCGCCGACATGGGCACGTAGTCCGTGGCCCGGTTGGGCCGCAGCGACGCGACAACGCCGCAACCCACGCCGACGGCGAGGGTCACGAGAATGGCGTACAGGCCCAGTTCGAGCGATACGGGGAACCGCAACGCGATCCATTCTGTCACGGAACGACTGGGCTGTTTCATGGACGGCCCGAGGTCGCCTTTGAGAAGGCCCACAAGGTAGTCGAGGTACTGGAGATACAGCGGCGCGTCGAGGTTGTAATGGGTCTCGAGTTGCTGGCGTACGGATGGCGACACGGCTTTGTCCGCATCGAATGGCCCGCCCGGCGCAAGACGCACCAGAAAAAACGTGATGGTGACGATGGCAAACAACACCGGAACAAAGCCGGCGGCCCGGCGCAACACGAATTTAGCCATCGCGCCGCTCCGGGTTCTGGGGGGAGGCGTGCTCGAAATAGAGGTCCTTGAACGAGATATAGCCGAGCACGTTGGTGTTCCAGCCTTTGACGTCGGGCGATTTTAAATACACGCGCCGGTAGAAGTAGATAGGGATCAGCGGGGCGTCGGCCAGCAACATTGCTTCGGCCTGTTGGAACAGGTCCACTCGCCGGTTCGCATCGGGTTCGCAGGCGGCCCCGGCGATGAGCGAGTCGTAGGCCTCGCTGCTGTATCCGGTGCGGTTGTTGCCGTTGCCGGTGGTGAAGCATTCGAGGAAATTGATCGGATCGATGAAATCGCCG
>DUZM01000129.1 GCA_013349485.1 Candidatus Hydrogenedentota bacterium
GCGCCCATCGGTTACGTATCGTTTACGGCGAAGCTCTGCGAGGAACGCGACGGCGACTGGCAACAGTACGGACGATGGTGGAAAGACCCCGCCTGCCGAATTGTTCATTTCGTCGGCGAGGACAACACGATCTTTCACGCGCTCACCTGGCCCGCCATGCTCCTGGGCCAAGGCACGTATCAGGCGCCGTGGCAGGTGGTCGTCAACGCGTTTCTCAACATCAAGTTCCCCGGCCAAGAAGAGCAGAAGATCAGCAAGAGCCGCGGCGCCGCCATCTGGATCGAGGAATACCTCAAAGCGTTCGACCCGGATCCCTTGCGATACTACCTTACCGCCATCGCGCCCGAAAACCAGCGGACGGCGTTTGACGTGGACGATTTCGTCGCACGCAACAACAACGAGTTGGTCAATGTGCTCGGCAACTTCGTCAACCGCACCGTCACGTTCGCCGAGCGGTATTTCGAGGCGAAAGTGCCGGAACCCGGACAACGCGAACCCATCGACATCGAGCATCTGGCCATCATTGCCGGCCAGGTGGAAAAGACAGGTGCACTCCTTGACGCGTTCAAGCTAAAGGCGGCTTTGGCCGAAGTGATGGTTCTTGCCCGCGCGGCCAACCGCTATTTCGACGCCAAAGAGCCGTGGAACCAACGCAAGAACGATATGCCCGCCTGCGGCACAACCATCAATGTCTGCATCCAAACCGTCAAGGCGCTGACAACCCTTATGGCGCCGTTTCTGCCGTTCTCGGCCGTGAAGTGCCTCAAAATGCTCGGCCTCGGCACGGACGCTTTGACATGGGACGAAGCCACGCGCGAGGTGCCTGCCGGACACGCATTGGGCCGCCCCGCGATCTTGTTCAAGAAGCTCGACCCGGCCGCGTTGTTCGCCGAGTCGGATTGAGGTGACTCCTTTGACCGACGGCGACCCGTCACACCAAGGACTTTGCCGTCAATATCTTGGCACTCTTCACCCACGCCACTTGACATTATGTGGGATTATGCGTCGTCTTGCGTGCGGCGACGGATGACCACGCGGTCATGGGTCACTTGATAGCCGTAGTCCGGTTCAAGCCATTGTCTGATGATCAGGTCCATGGCAGTCCCGACCCGGACTTCGTTGAACACGGCCGGGTTAATGGGCAACCCATCGAGGCCTTCTTCCGCAACTATAGTAATTCCAATCTGTTGCGACAACGCCGTCAGGACGCTGCCTAAAGGCTTGCCCGGTTGAATTACGAGTGCTCTGGAGTCAACCGGGGCATTGGGCAACGCCACCGTAACCCGCGATTCCAGGAACTTCTCCTGGCGCTCGTCCAGCGAGCGCACGTTGAGCAGTGTATTGTGCGCGGCGTTGTTTCCTATGGAATAAAGGAAGATATACTCGTCGGTGCTGTCCACCCGAACGGCAGGGACCCGGGCGGATTTCAGTATCGCTTCAAGGCATTCGGCCAACGTCGCGTCCGCGAGGGCCAGCTCGCCGCATTCGGCCGCGGCCACGGCGTTGTCGGCAACCACGGTCACGCCGAGTATCTGGCTGATCCACGCGAACGCGGTATAAAGTCTCGTACCCTCGCTCAAAGCAATGGACGCCGACACCTCGTCGTAGCATGCGTCGAGCGCGTCGGTCAGTGAGAGGTTGGCCAACACAGTGTACTCGAGCCCGGAGGCGAACAGGAACTTGTAGTTCGGGCAGGTCTGCAACGCGCAGCCCGCATCCGCTGCGAGCCGCTCGGCAAATGCGTCGAAACCCACGTTTCGGAAGGACAGTTTCCCCATCGGAAGATGGCCAAGCCCGTTCATCAAGACGATCCCAACCGGATATTGGCGGCCCACTTGCCGCACCGTTTCCCCAAGCCGGCCGTTTCCCTCGACCAGCGTGATGCGGGCGGGCTTGCGGGGCTCGTCGAATTCATTGCGCTCCGGGTTCTGCGCGCCATTGCCCTCGGGCGTGGTGGCGCATCCGAGAACCGCGCAACATAGCAGCCAAACAAGCGTTTTCATCGCCATTGCCAGCCATTCTCCACGGGCCGCCGCACTCCGCCGCCGCACCAAGACAAGGGAAGATTAACAAAAATCAGTGTTTCTGCAAAATAGGCTCCGCTGCGTTCTAGATTCCACATGTAATCCTCAGAAGTGATATATGGTTTCAACGGGGCCCCGAAAACAACGCGGGCATAGTAACGAGCCGTCTTTGGTCCGTTTCCTGGTGGCATCCTCACAACAGGCCACACAACACACGGCCTTGCAGTGTGGGCAGACCAACCCCAGGTCGGGGGCCAAGTCGCGGATTTCAGACAATCGACCGTCGTAGGCGCCCCGAGGCCATCGCGGCCGGCGAAGCGGTCGTTTGCATTCACGACAGTGGTTTGAAAAAACCTGCGGTTCGTACAGGTTAACCCCGAGCCATACCGGGTCGCGGCCCTCCGTGGCGAAACAGTGAGCGGCTTCGCAGTGCGGGCACACGTACTCGGCCAACCGGCGGCCGGCCATGGACCGGTTCGCGCGAACCGCTAGCGCCAACTCGGGGGGCGACAACGGCTCCAGCTCGCCCCGGTGAAACACGAGCCGTCGCTGGCATACCGAACAGCGCATTTCAATGGTTCCTCGCTGCATATGGCGCTGTTTTTTCCGTTTCCCGGGGCTGAACCGCACACGGACGGACAACAGCACGACCAACAACGTACCTCCTGCGGCAAAGGCAAGAGCTGCCGGACCCGCCCACGACGACATGTCATCCATGGAAAACACCCTTTTCGACGGCGCCCGAGCGTTCGACCTCGCCGACAGGGGCCTGCTGCTCGGGCCAAGCCACATACAAGCATCCATCACAAAGACGGATCTTGTCAAGCGTGTCCCAGGCCCTCTATACTGTGGGCATGATTGCACTTGCCTTATGTGCCCTCGTCATCGTCGCGGACGACGGCGCCTTGCCATGCGCGGCGTCAACAAGGGGCCGCACCGTGTGGATCGTCCGAGTCAAAGGTGAGGAGGAACCCCTGTACGGATTTCTGAGCAACGACGCGGTCTGGGAGAAAGAGTATGGCACTGTCATACTCGAACTCGACATGCCCCATACACAGGAAGAATTCAAGAGCTTCCAGCGCCAAGACGTAATCGAGCATAATAAAGAGCGTCTTGGCCGCGAGAAACGTATCAAGGAAGGCCTCGAGAAAGCTGGGCTGGTGTGCAAAAACGGCGTTGTCGTGGCCAAAGAGGAGGTTGCGCTAGCGGATCGCGCACGGGAAATGGCCGGCGTGGTCCGCCCTGCCGACGAAATGGCCGAGGAGCCGACGGACACCGACACCGTCCAGAGCGAGAGCGCGCCGAGCGACCTGCCGCGGCCGGGCCTGTTCTCGTTGTGGGGACCTCACGCGCTGATTGCGGTATTCGCCATTGGATTGTTGGCGGTGATAGGCAAAGTGTTCTTCAACGCGGCGTAGGCGGCGCGGCGTCTTTGAAATGAAACACTTCGAACGCCGCGACCGGCTCGCCTTTGCCTTTGAGCATGACCTCGCCGACGGCGCGCGCTTCAACGTATTCCTTGACGGCCTGATAGGTCGTTGGACCAGTCACGACCTGTCCCGCTTTGGCAAGCGAACAGAGCCGCGACGCCGTGTTGACGTGGTCACCTACGACCGTGAAATCCATGCGTTTTGGGGAGCCGATGTTGCCCGCAATGACTTCGCCCGTGTCAATCCCGATGCCAATCTCGAACGTGGGCCGCCCGGTCTCTCTTCGTTGCGCGTTCAATTCGGCGTTCTTACATTGCATGGCAAGGGCGGCCCGAACGCCCTGGACGGCTTGCACGGCGACCTCGATGTCCTCGCTGGTTGCGATGGGCGCGCCGAATACGGCCATGACTTCGTCGCCGTTGTATTTGTCGAGGGTGCCTTCGTGCTCGAATACGATCTCCGTCATGGCCGTGAAGTGCTCGTTGAGCAACTCGACGAGGTCCACGGGCGACAACCGTTCGGCGAGGGGCGTGAAGCCCCGGATGTCCGCAAACAAGGTTGTGACGACCCGTTTCTGCCCGCCCAACACCAGGTCCTCGTCTTTCTTCATAATGGCCTCGACGATGCTCGGCGAGAGAAACCGCCCGAGGGCGTCGCGCTTCTTCTCGGTCGCAACCATCTGCTCGTGAAGCCGAACGTTGTCGATAGCCATGGCCGACTGCGCGGCAAAGGCCGAAAACAACTCAAGATCCTCCTCGGAAAAGGGCGAGGCGGCCTTGCGTGTGTCCACATACATCGAGCCCAGGATCCGGCCTTCGATCCGGAGAGGCACGCACATGGCACTGACGATCTGCTGGCGGATAATGCTCTCGCGCAACCCGAACTCCTCGTCTTGCCCCGCGTCTTCCATCAGCACAGGTTCGCCGTCGATAGCGGCCCGGCCCGCGATGCCCATGCTCGGCGAACTGGCTTCGAGTTCCCGGCCCATCTCGCGCGCGACGCTGACCGTCAGCCCCCCACTCTCGTCGTCCCGAAGCATCACGAACCCGCGTTCGGCCTCCATGACCTCGATGGCCAAGTCGAGTAACTTGGCCAACCGTTGATCGAGGTCGAATTCCGACGCGATCATGGTGCTCGCCTTGTGAAGCGCGTCCAAGCGTCGGAACGCACGGCTCATAGCGACCACGTCCTCAGCCGTGGCTTCGGACGGGATCGCGGCCGCGGCCGGGGCCGTACTCCGTTTGCTGATCAAGGTGAGGCTGTTTCCGACCCGATCCATTTCGGCCCGGATCTTGTCGAGGTGACGAATGACCGTCGAATCCTGTTGCCTCGCCTCTCGTTCGGTGCCGAGAACCGTATCGTTGCGGAAGACCGCCCGGCATTTGCCGCCGAACCATATCTCGTCCATGTGGGACAGCAGGCGTTCCTTTATCCGCTGGCGGTTTACATAGGTGCCGTTGAGGCTGTTAAGGTCGATCAATACGGTGTTTTGACCGCGGCGGCATATTTTGGCATGGTGGCGCGATACCTCGTCGGCCACAAGCATCACGTCATTGTCTTCGGCGCGGCCGAGGTGCATCTCGTCCGATGCAATAGGTACCGTTTTCGGCGGCACACCAGGCTGTTCGATAACGATCTGCGGCATGTGCGTCCACCCACCCCACCATCGTAGCAAACCCCGCCTGCGGCGTCAACGGTCATGATTGCTGCCGCGCCGCGGCGTGCGGACCGGCCGTTCCCGCCCCTGCACCTTGGTTCGCGAGGAGAAGAACTTGAACTTCCCGGGACTAGACTTCTAAGCTGATTGTCCGGTAGCCGGGTGAATGGGCCTGTCGGGCTTTCAGGCGCAGGACATCGCAATGGCGTTACGCGAACTTGTTGAACGATACGGGATTAGGCTCAAGAAGTCCCTGGGCCAAAACCTGCTCCTGGACGACAATATTAATCGCATCATGGTTGACGCGGCGGCCTTGACGCGCGAGGACGACGTGGTCGAGGTCGGGGCCGGACTCGGGGCCCTGACGGCCCAGTTGTGCCCCAAAGCGCGGCGCGTGTTGGCCATCGAAATCGACAAGGCGTTCATGCCGTGCCTCGAGGACCGATTCAGCGGCGTCGAGAACGTCGTCTTGTTCCGAGGCGACGTCCTCAACCACGACCTCGGCCAACTCGTCGAGGAATACCTTCCCGGCGCCGAGCGCTGCAAGATGGTCTCGAACCTCCCCTATTACATCACGACGCCCGTTCTGTTTCATTTCCTGGAATCCGCCGCGCCGTTCTCGCGCATTGTCGTCATGGTTCAAGAGGAGGTCGCGTTCCGCATGACGGCCCCGGTGGGCTCAACGGACTACGGCGTCTTGGCCGTATCCTGCCGCTACTACGCGGACGTCGATATTGTTCATAAGGTCTCTCGCTCGTGCTTTCGTCCCGCACCCCGAGTAGATAGTTGCATTGTGCGGTTGCGTTGCCGCACACCGCCGTTGTATCCTGACATCGACGGACGGTACTTCATCCGTTTGGTGCGGGCGGCTTTTGGCCAGCGCCGCAAAACACTCCGCAATTCATTGGGGCGATCGGGGGATCTGGGGTTGGCCAGAGGGGACGTGCTCGAAGCCATAGCCGACGCGGGGATAGATCCCGGACGGCGCCCACAAACGTTGTCGTTGGATGAGTTTGCCGCTCTGGCGCGGGAACTGTGCATTCGGGGCGCACGCCGAGGCCGGAACCGCCCCAACCATTAATGGTTTTCCGGGACTAACATCGCGGAAGAGGAGATCGATTCTCGTGGGTCGCGCCAAAAAGAAAACGCCAGAATCGGGGAAGGGAACCGTCTTAGGTGGCGCTATAGGTAGCGAACTATACCGGCACGTCATCGACAGCTTGACGAGCGGCGTCATCGCCCTCGACAAGGACGGGATTATCATCACGGCCAACCGCGCGGCCTGCGTCCATTTGAACGCCGACGCGGCTACGCTCCGGCCGGGCAAACGGCTCGAGACCATCCCCTATGCGGAGCAGTTTGTGGACGTTATGCGCCATATGATTTCCACGCGCGAGCCTATGACCCGCCACGAAATCATGCTCACGCAGGAAGACGGTTCAAGAAAAGAAATCGGTCTTTCGGCATCGCTTCTTGGGGGCAAGGACGAGTTCGCGGGCGTGATCTTTTTGTTTACCGACATGACCGAGCGACGTCGTCTCGAGCGTACTGCCGAACTGAACCGCCAACTCGCCTCGATCGGGGAACTGACAGCCGGCGTGGTGCACGAGCTCCGTAGCCCACTGACGGTCCTCAGCGGAACCACCCAACTCCTGCTCCGAAAACTCGATTCTAACGATCCGTGCCGCCGATTGGCTGAGAACATGTATCGGGAGACCCTGAAACTGGAGAAGCTAATCTCCCAATTCCTCGGGTTTGCCAAGCCGTTCGAGTTGGAAGTGGCCCTGTGCAGACCCGAGTCCGTCGCGGCCCGGGCCGTCGAACTCTGTGGCCTCCGAGCCCAAAACAAGGGCGTCGCGCTGCACCAATCCTGCGCACCGGACCTGCCCGAAATTCAGGCCGACGCCGACAAAGCGGCCCAGGCGCTCGCCAACATCCTCAACAACGCGATCGATGCCGTGTCCGAAGGGGGTGAAACCGCGCTGCGCGTATATCGGGACGGCGACGTCATCGTGTTTGAGATAAGCGACAACGGGCCGGGGATCCACCTTGGGCCTGACGAGGACCTTTTCACGCCGTTTCTGACAAAGAAAAAGGATGGGACCGGCCTCGGCCTCGCCATTGTACACCGCATCGTAATTGCCCACCGAGGATCGGTCAGTTACAGCAACCGGATCGAGGGCGGCGCCCAATTCGACGTGCGGCTCCCCATCGAACGGGCGGCCCCCACGAACGCCGTCGGCGGCGGCACGGACTGACCAGCCCTAGCCCGGACAAATCACAGACAACCGTAGGGAAGCGACGCAACTGCCTGCAAATACAAGGCGCGCGCTGGCGTACTGTGCCGTACGCCGAGCCGGCCGAACGAGCGCAACACAGTAGTTGCAGCTAGATGCGGCGCTGCAGTGGATTGCCTGTGATTTGCCCGGGCTAGTCGGACAGGTACCGGTCGATGGCCTCACGAACCGTCTTGAGGATCCAAGCCCGCTTCGCGTCGTCGGTCTCGAGCAACGTCATGCGGAACCCGTCGTGGTCGCACTGGAACCCGCTGAGCGGCACCACCACGATGCCCGTGGCGCCCATCAGGTAGTAGACGAAACGCTTGTCGGGCGGCACGTCTCGCGCCATGATCTCGACACGTTCCCGTACCTTCGGATCCTCGATAGGCAAGAATTGGTGGTCGTTCAGTGCGCCGTCCTTAAACATGACCGTAAAGTAGAACGCGCCCCCCGGCTTGTTCACCAAGACCCCCTTGCAGTCTTTGAACGCCTCGTAGGCCTCGGTAGCGCGTGCATCGAACATGGCCTCGCGCCGTTGAAGGTACTCCGTGTATCGCGGATCGCCCATGACGCGCGGTATCGACATCTGCGGCAGCGTCGTCGAGCAGACCTCGAGCCGCTTAGCGGCAAGAAGACTGTTGACGTATGTGGCGAAATTCTCGTCTTTGTCCTTGTTAAGCACCTCGATCCAGCCGCATCGAGACCCAGGCCACGGATACTCTTTGCTGATTCCGCGCATGGCAATGGCGGGCACGTCGCCGATCCACTCGCTCATATGGAGTCGAGGGTTGCCGTTATAGACGATATGCACGTAGATCTCGTCGGCGATGATGAAAAGATCATGCTGCCGGGCAATCTCAGCAACTTCCTCGAGCAGTTCGCGAGGATACACGGCGCCGGTGGGATTGTCGGGCGACAGCAGCAGGATCCCCGCTATCGAGTCATTGTACTTCACCCTGTTGCGGATATCCTCGATGTCGGGCAGCCATCCGTTGTGCGGATCCAATTCATACGTAACGTGGCCGTAACCCGAATGGGCGGCCTCGGCCGAAGAGTGGGTACTATACGCGGGCGAGGGGCCGAGAATGCGCGCCTCGCGGCGCAGAAATCCATACACTTTTGCCACCGCGTCCCCGAGTCCGTTGAAAAAGATTATGTCGTCACTCGTGACCCGCACGCTGCCCGCCCGCCCGTTGACGTGCGACGCCAGAAATTCGCGGGTCTCGGGGACGCCCGCCGTGTCGCAGTAACCC
>DUZM01000197.1 GCA_013349485.1 Candidatus Hydrogenedentota bacterium
CAAAGGTAATCCGCGAGCATTACGACCTCGGCGAAGTAGAACTGCCGACACCCATGCCCATGGCCCACCAGCGCCGCCACCGAAAACTGGTCGTAAAAACGGATACGGGCAAATTCCTGGCAAAGACCTACAAACGCGACCCCTACGTGCTGGACGCGCTGCGATTCCAACACCGGCTCTCGGACCATCTGGAGCGAAACGAGTTGCCCGTGGCCGCTATCCAGCGCGCCAAAAGCGGCAAGCGGATCGTCGAGGTCGACAACTGGGCGATGGAACTCCAGAAATTTGTCGAGGGCGTCTCGTTGGCGCGGGTGACGTCGGAGTCGCTGGCGATATCGGCGCAGGCGTTGGGCAAGTTCCACGACGTCTGCCGCGACTATCCGCGGCCGGAACGGGACGCGCGGATGTGGCGGTTCAGCGAAGTGCCGCGCAGCGCGTTCGCCGCCCTCTACGAGCGTGCGCGTGAAGAAGGCGACGACATGGTCGTCACCGAGTACTGCAACCGCATGGCCTTGTTTCTGCGCGACGCCGCGCAGGAACTCAGTTGGGAAGCCCGCAACCAGTTCGAGACCGGGTTGATCCACGGCGATTGGCACGGCGGCAATCTGATATTCCAGGGCGATCGTTTGGTGGCAATCGTCGACCTCGAGTTCGCGGGCGACGGATGCTATCTCGAAGACCTGGCCTACGCCATCTCGAACCTTTGCGTGCGCACCACCATGAAGCCCGAGCGGCTGAGCAAACGGGTCGGCATTATCCTCGACCATTACCAGCGGCACCGCCCGCTTTCCTTTTGCGAGATCGCTGCGCTGTACTACGCCGTGGGCGTCAAGCACATCGCCACCGTTTCCTATCAGATGGAACAGCAGGGCGGCCGGGTGGCGGGATATGCCGCTGAATCTTGGATGGAACGGTTGTCCATTCAATGCGAATGGCTTGCAGAACGCGCCCGGCGCGTCCGCTGGGGCTAGACCGCGAGGATTAGACACGTGTCGATTGTTCGAGGGGGCATATGCATAATCTTCCTGCTCCCGTTCTGCGCCCTGCACGTTGCGGCCGCTGAGAGGGAAGAGACCACTGAACTCCATGTATGGGGCTTGAACATGGGGTACCCGCGGGCCGGCTGGCTCGCGGTTGTTGCCGAGTTCGAGCGGCGCCGCCCCGAAATAGACGTGATTCTCGGCCCGGCAGATCGCGGCTCGGACCTGCAAAAGCTCTTGTGCGGCGTGGTCGGCAATGCACCGCCCGACGTGTTCAAACGCGAGGCGAACCTCTTCGGCGACATCGCGTCCCGAGGCATCCTCATGCCGCTCGACGACTTCATCGAGGCCGATAGATCCCGCGAAGACGGCCTGCATGAAAACGACTACAAACCCGGCGTTTGGGAGTCGTGCCGCGGATCGGACGGACACATGTACGCCGTTCCCGAAGCCACCAACGCCCTTTTCCTGGCATACAACAAAGACGTATTTCGCGAGGCCGGCCTGGATCCCGAGCGCCCGCCAAGGGATTGGCAAGAATGGCAAGACTACGCGCGGCGACTCACCCTGCGCGACGAGAATGGGCGTGTCAGGCGCATCGGCACAATGATCCATGCCCCCTACATGGAAGACGATCTGGTCTTCTACATCGCACAACTCGGCGGCAACGTCCTGTCCGCGGACGGGCGAACCTGCTTGCTCGACGGCCCCGAGGCGCTCGATGCGCTGACGTTTATCGTCGAGACAATCCAAGTCACCGGCGGCCGGCGCGCATTCGACGACTTCGCCAAATGGCAGGAGGGACTCGGCACCTGGCCGCTCGGCCAGGGGCACGTCGCCATGTCCGTGACCGGGCATTCCGTGCTCGGCGAGATCCTGCGTCGCGGTTCCGAGGCCGATATCGGCATGGCGCCGGTGCCCGCGCCGACAGGGCGCAAACCGATTACGACCTCGGCGCGACACGGACTCTATCTGATCCCCACCAGGGCGCGCCATCCCGACGAAGCCTGGGACTTCATTCGGTTCGCCGCAGGGCCGGAAGGACAGATCGTCTTTCTCGAGGCCCTCGCCGAAGATCGTGCACAAATGGCCGAACGCGCCGCCAAACAACTCGAACAGCAGGCCCGCCTCGCCGAAGCGCGAGGCGACCCGAGCCGGGCCGGAAAACTCCGGGACAAAGCCCAGGCGCGCCGCCAGTGGCAGGGAGAGACATATCCGGGATTCAGGGCAAATGCCAAGACCCAACGGCTGCTGCAACAGAAATTCATCCCGAGGCATCCCGTGGTCAGCGCGAATTACAAGCGATGCGCTGAACTGATTCAGGAAATGGCCTTTGTACCCATCCCGCGAAGTCCTGTGTATGCCGTCATCCGCGACGAGTGCCAGCGCGCCGTCGACCGCGCCCTATACGGCGAAATGAGCCCGAAAGAGGCGTTGTTGGACGCCGACCGACGCGTCCAGGAGCAACTCGACGCCTATTTTGGGCGCGAGCGGTTTCCGCTGTTCCCGTGGCGCTATGCGTGGAGTACGGCCGTAGCCATCGCGGGCGCGGCCTGTCTGTTCTTCTGGTGGCGATCCCGCGAGGAGCGCGCCAGGACCTCGCTCCAACGCTACGAGAACCGCATGGGCCTGTTGTTCATTTCACCATGGGTGATCGGTTTCGTCGTATTCATCGCCGGCCCGATGTTGTTCTCATTGGCAATCAGTTTCTGCAACTACGACGTGATCCATCCGGCGCGGTTTGCCGGCCTCGAGAACTATGCATTTATGCTGTTTAACGACCCGCTGTTCTGGAAGTCGCTTTGGAACACCGCGTTCATGGTCTTGGCGCTGCCGCTCGGGATGTCTGTTTCGTTGCTGATCGCCGTACTGCTCAACACGAAAGTTCGAGGCATGCGCGTGTATCGCACCTTGTTCTATCTTCCGGCAGTCACGCCCGCCATCGCGGCGGCCGTGCTCTGGTACGGTTTGCTGAATCCGGACGGCTTGTTGAACGTGGGGCTTCGGCGGATTGGCATCGATAACCCGCCGTCGTGGCTGGGCGACGCCCGCTGGTCGAAGCCGGCCATCGTCATTATGGGGATTTGGGGCGCCGGCGGCGGCATGATTCTGTGGTTGGCAGGGCTTCAAGGCATCCCGAAGCAGCTTTACGAAGCGGCCTCGATCGACGGGGCCGGGCGGTTGCGGCAGTTCCGGTCAATTACACTGCCCATGCTGACGCCGTACGTGTTCTTTGCCCTGGTGACGGGCGTTATTGGGGTGTTCCAAATCTTTGCGCAAGCCCTCGTACTCACGCGCGGCGGGCCGGCCGATTCGACGCTGTTCTACGTTTATTACCTGTTCAACAACGCCTTCCGGTACTTCAAAATGGGTTACGCATCCGCCATGGCGTGGATCCTGTTTCTGATTGTGCTGATCGCAACGCTGATCCAGTGGCGGCTGTCGCGGCAATGGGTGCACTACGAGTGAAAAGAAAGCATGACGCCAGACGCGCGTCGGCGCGCGTGCTCGTCGCGCTGTCCCGCACGACCTTGTTGCAGTTGGCTTTGCTGCTCGGGTCGATGCTGTTTGCGCTGCCGTTTCTGTGGCTGCTCGCGACCAGTTTCAAGCAACTCGACGAGATATTCCGCGACCCGCCGACCTGGATCCCCGACGTGTTCCGGCAACGTCCCATCGTGCTCAGCAACGTCTTCCAGAACTTCATACGGGCGGCGGAATTCATCCCGTTCTGGACCTGGCTCTGGAATACGTTCTACGTGACCGCCATGAACGTGGTCGGAAACGTAACCGCGAGCAGCCTGGTCGCATTCGCGTTTGCACGGATCCGGTGGCGCGGCCGGGACGCCGTGTTCATTCTGGTCCTTGCCACGCTGATGTTGCCGCAGCAAGTGACCATGATTCCTCAGTTCCTCATTTACAACAAGTTGGGCTGGTACAACACCTTGAAACCGCTCTGGTTCGGCGCCCTATTCGGCAGCGCGTTCCACATCTTCTTGCTGCGACAGTTCATGCTTACGCTGCCCCAGGACCTTATCGACGCGGCCAAGATCGACGGCTGCGGCTATCTGCGGATCTGGGGTCAAATCACATTGCCGCTCATGAAACCCGCCCTGGCCGTCGTTGCCATCCAAACCTTCCGAGGCGCCTGGAACAATTTCCTTGGCCCCTACATCTATATCAACACGAAAAGCAAGATGACCATCGCGCTTGGCCTGCAATGGTTCCAGAGCGAACAAGGCCGCATGTACGGCGAAATGATGGCCACGGCCCTCGTCATGACCCTGCCGATAATCGCCCTGTTTTTCTTCTGCCAACGATACATGATCCGCGGCATCACGCTGACGGGGTTCAAGGCATAGCGGTCCGCACTTCTCATGAACCCAATGCGCAGTAAATGGCCGAGGCTGCGCCACGCTTATCGGGTTTTACGCTCCGGTTTGGCGCGTTCGAGGTGCGCCACGGCGCGCGCGACCTTCGGAAGTTGTATTCCGCCGTTGTCGACGCGGATCTCCTGCTCCGCGGCCACGCCATCGACCCTCGTCAACGCCCAGTGCGTTCCCCGAGTCTCGATATGCAACGGAACGTCCGGCAAGCCGTACACGGCGTTTACCGTGATATCGAGTTGGTCGTGGGTCGCGCGCACCGTCACCACGGCGTCGTGAAGCCGGATCTGCGTGACGGTGAGCTCGGGCCAGTCCGAAGGGAGTCTCGGGTCGATGCGACATCCGTCTGCCGTCGGACGAAACCCGAGGAAACCGTCGAGCACAATTTGCGGAACAAGCACGCTCTCGAAGAACTCGAGGTCCAGGCCCAATCCGCCCGGGGTGCCGGCACCCTGGAGCGTTCCGGGGCGCGAGCCGTCGTAGTACTGCCGATAGCCGCCCGCCGCCGCGACCTCGTCGAACCACGCGACGACCTCGTCGAGGCGCGCCGCAGCGTTGTCCGGGCCGCGCACGCGCAGGCGCGCCATAAGGTCGTGATACGAAAATCCGAGGACTGCGCCGCCGTCCTGAACTTGGTCGCCCCAAGGAATGGCCTCGGGAGCCGACCACGCCCAGAAATAATAGTCGATGTTGCGCTTGGTAGTGGCGCGCGGCCCGAAACGCCAATAGTAGATGTCTGCTCCTTGGGACGTGTCGCTTTCGACGACGCGTTCGCCGCAGATCCAGCGCATGATGTCGTTTGCGTGCTCCCGGCTGGCAAAATCGTAGTAGACGGCTTCGAGGTTGAGGAACGTGAATCCGTAGTCGTGCATGTTGCCGTCGATGTCGATCCCCGCGGCGAACCGGCGCGTGGCCTTGTTCCAGAACAGCCGGTTTCCCATTCGCTTGACCCGCGCGGCGTGCTTATCGAGGGCGTCGGGGTCAAACGCTAGGACGCCGGCCGGCACGTTCCACTCGGGGTGCGCGGCCACGGCGCGTTCAATTGCCGTCATCTGGTTCAGGGCATCGTAGTAACGGATCGTCGCGTAAGCGTCTTTGTGCCCGAAAGGCAGCAGGTCCCAATAGTTGTTGCCTATGCCCCGGCCATGGCGAATCGCCTTGGCGCCGTCCTCGCCTCGTTCCAGGCCGCTGCGGCCGTCGTGGCCCACCCAACGCGTCACGACCACGCCCTCTTTCTCGGCCTCAAACTCCGTCATGATGTAGCGGATTGCCGTCCGCATCCGATTGATGTTGCGCCTCAGGAAATCGATGTCCCGCGTCCAGAAGAAATACTTCGCACAGCCTTCGACGAATCCTTGGTTATTGATGTTGTGGCGGGTGTCATATGTGGTGAAGAACCCCTGAATGCCCACCGTGCCGCCCGTTTCCCGATTGTTGAAGTTGATGCGAAGCCGCCTGACCTTGCCCTGCCAGCGGGGATGCCGGTACACGGGGATCACTTTATGCAGGACGTCACTTGATTCGATAGGCTCGAAATACACGCGCCTGTCAGGATGGAACTCCGGGTCGCTGTCTGTGGTCCACTCGATGTACGGTTGCGCGCTGCCTAATCCGGTGGCCTTCCAACGCAACTGGAGGAACGGCGCTTGAAACGTGTCGATGACGTCGATAGGCGGCGTGGTGACCGTGGTCTTCGGTTCCGTGAGTCTGATGTGCCAAGCCAAGTCGTGGATGCCGTCGTCGGCGCCGTTATCGAGGGTCCATCCCTCTTGTGTGCGTTCGTCCGTGGCGTGCCACATCGGCGGCAGTCCGGGCAGTGCGAAATGCCAGCCCCAGTTGTCCGCGCCTTGCCGCCAGAACGGAAACGGCCAACCCAACGGGTGCGCAACCGAAGCGTGCTGGTGACACGCAACGTATCCCTCCTCGTCGATGATGCGGCCGCTCAGCGCCGCGTCCCATCGCGCGCGGAAGTCGGGCTCGGCCATCGCCGGCCAAAGGGCCGGGGCGGGAAGCCAGTCGTCCCACAACGTCGATTTAGGTCCCGCGCCCGGCCAATGCAGCCATAGCAGTCGGCGCAGACTGTCCATTTCGGGTTGGCGGCCCGGCACAAGAAACCGCGGGAAATCCTCGGGCGCTTCGGCGGCGCCGACCACGTGGTTCATAATGAGCACAGACAAAAAGATAGCCACGGCGTTTCTCCTCGGATTATGTGATTCGCGGCCGAGTTGGTGGCCAGCGTTTCCTCTCCGGTGTCAAGACGAGTGCGCCCGAAACATTACACGGCACCCCGGGCAGTTTTTATCCGAGTTCCCGAATGCGGGCCTCCCGTTCACGCCAGTAGACGGCCGATTTGCGAACGAGTTCATCCAACAATTCGGGGTCCGGTTTGCCGTACATGGCGGGGTACGGGTCGCCGCCCGGCCCGAGCGGCTCGGGCGTGCAGAAGCACGACGCGTCGTTGTATTCCACGAGATACAAGGCCATCATCAGCGTGTCGATATCCAGCATGCCTTCGCCCAGCGCGCACCGGTTCGTGTCGGCCAAGTGCAGGTTCGTGAGCCGACGCCCGTGGGTCACAATGGCCTCGGCGAGGTGGCTTTCCTCAGTGAGCATGTGGTAGACGTCGCCGTTGATGTGTTGCACGCCCGGGTGGTCGAGGGCCTGAATGTATCGCTCGGCGTCGGCAAACGTGTGGACAATGCTGACCTCGGCAGCGCGGATAGGCTCCACGGCCCCGCGGATCCCCGCCTCCGTGAATTCGTCGGCGACGAGCCGCAACGTCTCGACCGACCGCTCGAACTCCATGTCGTCGATCGGTTCAGGCCGGCCGACGGCCGCGGGTACGATAAGAAAGTACTTCACCCGCAGCTCGTGGCCCAAGGCAACGTTCCGCCGGATATAGTCGATCGCCCGCTGCCGAACCACGCCCCGATTGCTCGCGAGATCGTTATCCGGCGAAAACATCCCGCAGATGCCTGCGGCCTGGACGCCATAGTCGTTGAGGATTGCGCGGATCTCGACTGCGCGATAACCGAGATCGGCCCCGTATCGGTTACCGTGCAGTTCGATAAAGCGAATATCGTTCTTGGCGAGACGCTTGACCGACGTCTCGAACGGCTCGAGGCCGAACCCCCAGTTACTCCACGATAAGTTAAGCGGGGCGGCATACTTGTCCGGATTGGCCTTCTTGTCGCCCACGTAATCCGCCTGCACCTTTTCCGTTTTCTTCTCCCAGTTTTGGAGATTCACAATTTTCCCTTCCTGTTATCGGCCTACCCTATGCCTTGCGGCAACCGGGACGCCGCACGCCCAGCAACCTATGCAGATTCAGTAGGTTCACTTAGTTGCGGTATCGGGGCTCAGCTGAGTTCTTCCCTTTGGTACTTCGATTGTAGCGCATCTGTCGGAATAGGCACAATCATCGCTAACGGCACACGCCTCGAAAGATGCGAGCCAGCGGCCAGCACGGCACAATCATGGCGGGGGACGACGATTCTCACTTCTCTTCGAACTGTGAACCCGTTCTCGTCCGAAGGTCCCCGTAAGTGAACGGCTCGATCCAGGCTGTCAACCAAATACACGTGCGTAGCCGTCGTTGTGGCCGTTAAGGCGGACAAGAAATGGTGCCCCGACCGGGAATCGAACCCAGATCTAAGCCTTAGGAGGGCCTTGTTCTATCCATTGAACTATCGGGGCGCGGTGACTGCTCGTTTCTCGGGCGCGTTCCGTCCATCTCAAGCGACTTCGTCGCATAGGGCATGAGGCGAGCCGACGGCGCAAAGGGCGTCTCGGCAGTGAAGGATACGCGAGAAGCGAGGTCCGGTCAAATCAAGGGCCTGCCGCGGAGTCGCAGGGCGTTGCCGCGCGGGCAAGGGCCGGCGTCTCGCGCTCACGGGTGGGCTCGCGTCGTACTCGTGGGACTTTGTGGATGACGTTTCAAGATCCGTGTACAAGCGCCACAACGGTCGCGGCCGCACGGGCTGTTCCCGCTGCTCGTAGGTCAGGTCGCGGGGCATTGATCGCCAATAGAAGGGGCCTGTTGAGGGGTTGAAAAGACTCGATCGTGTCCTTCCGGAGAGAATTCGGAGTCTCGTTCCTCGTTTGCGGTAAGGGGTATGCGCGGAGATTCCCGCGTGCGGGCCTGTCGATTTAATTTAACTCACAGATAGATTGATATTTATGTCTCTCTATGATATGCTGGCGTCGAGCGGTTGGGACGAACGGGAGATTTCCATGGAA
>DUZM01000273.1 GCA_013349485.1 Candidatus Hydrogenedentota bacterium
ACGGCGCATCGCCCCGTGCTACCATTTACCTGCAACAGGCCGCGCGTGCGCTCGCGTTCCTCCAAGGCGAAGGAAACGTGTTCCCGAACGACGTCAAGCAGGTCGCCATGGATATCCTGCGCCACCGAATCATTATCACCTACGAAGCCGAAGCCGAGAACATCACCAGCGAGGACATCATTCGAAGAATCCTCGATACCGTACCTGTACCGTGACGGAGACCTCACCACAAAGGCACAAAGCTCAAGAGATTGGGTGGATTAACTGTAATGAATACCGACGGTCTGTGCGCGGAATCGAACGTACTCTCAAAGAACATCATAGGTGCAGCGATCGAGGTCCATAGAAGGGTGAATGGGTGACTTCATGGACTGACTTTCTAAGCCTTTGTGTTCTCTGTGCCTTTGTGGTGAGTATTTCTTATTGGAGTTGATGCGATGATACCGCAGGAAGTGATGCAACAGATTCGGCGGATTCAGATCCGGACGAGTCACGTCGTGAACGACATATTCGCCGGACAATACGAAAGCGTGTTCAAGGGCCAGGGAATGGAGTTCAAGGAGGTCCGCGAATACGTCCCCGGCGACGACGTCCGCATGATCGACTGGAACGTCACCGCTCGCACAGGCCATCCCTATGTGAAACTCTTGGCCGAAGAACGGGAATTGACGGTCATGCTGCTCGTGGACGCCAGCGCCTCGGGTCGGTTCGGCAGCGTGTCCCGGTTCAAAAACGAGCTGGCCGCGGAATTGTGCGCCGTGCTCGCCATATCGGCAATCAAAAACAACGATAAGGTCGGCTTGATCATCTTCACGGACGATATCGAATTGTACGTGCCCCCCAACAAGGGCCGGACCCACGTGCTCCGCGTAATCCGCGACGTGCTCTACTTCGAACCCAAGCGCACCGGGACGGATATCCCGGGCGCCTTGCGGTTCCTTAACGGCGTAACCAAACGGCGGGCCGTAGCGTTCCTGGTATCGGATTTCATGGCCGAGGACTATGAAGTAGCGCTCCAGATCGCCAATCGTCGCCACGACCTCATCGCCGTGACGGTGTCGGACCCGCGCGAGGACGCCTTGCCCGACGTGGGCCTCGTCAACGTACGCGACGCCGAAACCGGCCGCGAAGTCCTGGTCGACACCGGCGACCAAGCCGTCCGAGTCGCCTACGCCAAAGCGGCGCAAGAACGTGCGAAGAAACGATACGACACGTTCAAGCGGACAAAGGTGGACGCGATCCACGTCCGAACGGATAGGCCCTATGTCGAAGAACTCTATCGTTTCTTCCGAATGCGCGAGCGACGCTATGCATGATCTAGGTCTTTCTCAGGATTATGACCGGCAAACCAAGAGGAACAAACGCTGGAAAACATATGAACCGGAAGTTTCTGACAAGGGTGGAATCGGAAGAGGTCCTTAACCAATGAGCGAAAAGACTCCCGAACGGTTGAAAGAGTTCCGCGCCCAGTACGGCAGGCCGCCGAGGAAACACCATCCCTTAGCGTTGGTGCATCTGTTGATCCTCGTGGTGGGCTTCGGCGGCCTATATTGGATGCTGGCGCCCAATATCGCCGTAGTCGAAGCCCCGGGGCACGCACCGGAAGCCGCGGTCCCCGGCTTACCGGTGGACGCGCTGCGCGAACAGGCCGCCTACTTGGCCGAAAAAGATCTGCCCGACGCCGCCATCGAATCCTATGAGGAATACCTTCGGCGAGCCCCCTTGAACGCCTCGGAACGCGCCAAGGTGTGCTATGCGGTGGCGCGGGTCGCCATCGAGGCCGAGCAGTTCCAGAAAGCTTTGGCCTATCTGTATCGCTCAGAGTTACTCGATCCAAACTCGGCGTTGAAAGACGAAACCAACAAAAAAGTGGCCCTGTGCCTGGATAAGCTGGGCCGGGCCGTTGACCTGCGCCGCGAACTGCGGCAGCGGACGGACATTGCACGCAGCGCCGCTGACGTCGGCTCGGAGGAGGTAGTGCTCGCAGAATTCGGGGGCGATGTGATAACGGATCGCGACCTCGAACTCGAACTCGAGAAACTCCCAACCTATGCCCGCCCCCCGTTCACAACAACGCAAGAGAAAGCGGATTTCCTCAAGAACGTTGTCGCCGAGCGGCTGCTGTTGGACAAGGCGCGACGCTTGGAGCTCGACAAAGACCCCGAGATCCAACAGTTGCTCGCCGACCAGCTCGACAAGCTCGTAGTCGCCAGACTCATTGGGGACGAAATACAGGCCCGCATCAACGTCACGCCTGACGACGTGGAACGGTTCTATAAGGCCGAACCAACGCGATTCACAAAACCCGCCACGGCCGCCGTCCACGTGGGCAAAGCCGATTCTGCCGAGGCCGCAGCGGCACTCGAAGAATTCCCTGTACAAACGGTTACCGTGCGTGAAGGCGGCAACGTCCCCGGCGTGCCCGATTCGTCTGCCGCTACGGAAGCCATATTCGCAACCGAACCCGGTGAACTGGCTGGACCTCTCGAAATTGAAGGCGCCTGGTATATGTTCAAGGTGGAAGCAACGAACCCGCAGCAGATTATGCCGTTCGAGGACGTCAAAGAAACGGCAGCGCGGATGTTGAAACGCGAGAAAGAGCAGGCACAGGTGGGTATGCTCATCGAAGAGACCCTTCGCGAGCGTGATGTGCGATTGTACCCCGAGCGTATCGAGGGAGCACCGACTACCCAATGAGCGCGCTGGTTACATTCGGCATCGTATTGCTCGCCGCAGCGGGGCCGGACGCCGTGGACGTGTCCGTGACCCTCGAGCCGCCCGTTGTCCCGTTCCACAAGCAAGCCGAGTTCCGCATCACGATCGAAGCCCCCGCCGACCTGGACGTGCACCTCGACGACATGACGGCGAAATTCGGCGGACTCCTCGTATACGGCCCGCCGCAGCGCAACACGAAGCAACTCCGACACGACAGACGCCGAATCGTCGAAACCTACACCCTCGATCCCGTGTTTATTGGCGACTATGCGATCGAGCCCGTCGAGGTGACCTGGGCCGAGGGTGCGCGCGTCGTGGTGCCGTCCCCAGCGATCCGCGTACGCGACCTAACGCCCGAAGAACGCGAAGAGGCCGAAACCTTCGCCCCAAATGCCGGACTCATATACCCGAAAGAGTCTTCCGCCTTACTGTGGGTGATCCTCATTGCCGCTGCCGGGGCGGCGACCCTTGCTTTGGCGACAGCGTACTACTGGCGCAGGCGTGCGACGCACGCGCCTGAGGCCCCGCCTCGGCCCGCCTGGGAAATCGCCTACGAACGCTTGCGGGCATTAGACGAACGGCAGCTCCCGCAGGCGGGCAAGATCGGGCCGTACTACGTCGATCTATCGGCAATTCTCCGTTACTACATCGAAGATCGGTTCCAACTGCACGCCCCCGAACGCACCACGCCCGAATTTCTCGAGGAGGCCGCCGCAAGCCACCGGTTCTCCGACGACCACCGGCAACTCGTGGCCGGCATATTGCGGCACTCGGATCGAGTGAAATTCGCGCAGTATCTGCCGAGCGTCACCGAAATGGAGCGTTGTTTCGCCGAAGTGCTCCGATTCGTCGACGAAACCGTGCCCCAACCGGAAACCCAGGAGGCCGCCGCATGAGTCCCATCAGCGCATTCCGGTTCAACGCCTTGACCGATCCCTGGGCGTTCCTGTTGCTGCTGGCCGTGCTGGCCTTGTTGCTCGTCGAGATCGCCGTCCGGCCGCCCGGGACGTTGTTGGTCTCGACGGGCGAGACGCTGGCCCGCGTGCGCAGACACCGGCACGCCTTGCTGCGGCGACTGCCGGCCATCCTGCGAGCCTTGGGGCTGACCCTGCTCGTCATCGCCTTGGCCCGGCCCTTGAAAGGACACCAGTTGCGCAAGGACATCGCCAACGTGAAGGACATCATGCTCTGCGTCGACGTCTCCGGGAGCATGAGCGCGGAAGACTTCACCTCGGGCAACCAATTGCAGACGCGGCTCGCCGTGACCAAGGAGGCGGTGCGTGACTTCATCCAAAGCCGAAAAGACAGGCCCAGCGACCGCTACGGACTGGATCGGCTCGGATTGATCCTCTACGCCGGCTACGCCTGGACCCAATGCCCGCTCACGCTCGACTACGGCCTGCTCGAGCGGGAAATCGAGTTGGCCCGCATCGACACCGAAAACCCCAAGAAGCGCGGCACGGCAATCGGCTCCGCCCTCGGACTCGCCGTAAGCCGTCTCCGCGACTCGGAGGCCAAAACGAAACTCATCATCCTGCTCACGGACGGACAAAACAACAGAGGGGAACTCGATCCAACCACGGCCGCGCAGTTTGCCAAGGAGTACGGCATCCGAATCTACACCATCGGCGCGGGGGCGAAAGACGAGGTCATGATGCCGCAACAAACGCTGTTCGGCGTTATTCGGACAGCCGTATATTCGCCCATAGACGAACAAACACTCCGCAAGATCGCTGAGATCGGCGACGGAAAGTTCTACCGCGCGACCGACACCGCTTCGCTGCAAGCGGCGTACGCCGAGATCAATGAGCTGGAAACAACCGAGATCGAGATAGCCGATTACTACGAGTACGAAGAAGGATTCGTGCCCTACGCATCCGCTGGGACCCTGGCCCTGCTGGCGTCCGTGTTCGGCCGCCGCCGCTGGTTCGAGGCAATACCATGAACACGATCGAATTTGCATTTCCATTGCGGCAGTTACACTGGTGGCTCGCCGTGGCCATCGTGGTCCTCGGGGCGATCATTCTAGGACTGCGCGCGCTCGAGAAGCGCCACGCCAAAAGGCTCGAACGTTTTGTGGCGGGTCATTTGGCTTCCCGCCTGCTCCATGGGTATGATGCGTCGGTGCGGCGACCTTTGTTTTGGTTCACCGTGGCGGGATGTGCCGCACTCGTGTTGACGTTCGCACAACCCAAGTGGGGTCGGACATGGCAGGAAGTCGCGCGTCCGAGCCGCGATATCATCATCTGTCTCGACACGTCGGAGAGCATGCGGGCCGAGAACCCGCTGCCAAACCGACTCGAGCGCGCCAAACAGAAGATCTTCTCGTTGCTTGATCGCGCACCGGCAGACCGGTTTGGCCTCGTCGTATTCGCCGGCGCGGCCGAGCTGCAGTGCCCCTTGACGCTCGACCATGGGTATTTCAAGGCGGTGCTTAACGCCGTAACCACGGATACCATAAGCATTGAAGGGACGGACATTGCCGCGGCCCTTCATGAGGCCGCAAGAACCGTCCGCGAAGAAGCCGAAGAAACAGGCGTCTTCAACAAAGACCTGCGCGCGGCCCTGCTGATCTCCGATGGCGAGCAAGTGTCCGGTGACGCAATTAAAGAGGCCGAGAAAACCGCCGACTACGCCCGCGTGTACGTCATCGGCGTCGGCGACCCGCATGGGACGGAGGTCGCCGCGACGCTGATGAGCAGCCGCCGCGGCCGTGCTGCAGAGAAGTCCTATGTCCACGTGTCCAAACTGGATGAAGATACCCTGATTCGCGTGGCGCGGGCCGGCGACGGCGGATACGTACGATCGACCCCCGACAACAGCGACATTATGCAGATCCACGAACATCTCGAGAAACTCGCCCGACACACCGTATCGAGCGACGTGCGACTGCGTCTCGTAAACCGGTACCAATGGCCGCTCGCCTTCGTAATCCTGTGTTTCCTTGCCGAGGGTTTCTGGTTGGCGGCCTTGCCGTGGTTCCGCGACTGGCGCACCCGCGTACGCGCGGACGGAGGACGGCAACATGCTTAGCCTGCTTGCAATACTATGTGTTGCCGCAAGCGCGACCCTGTTCAACGAACGGGTCGAGGAAGCCCATGCCTTGCTCGAACAAGGCGATGCCGACGGCGCCCTGGCCGCCTATCGGAATCTTCAGACCGACGAGCCCGAGTCGGACCTGCTGCACTACAGCATCGGATGCGCCCAGTATGAGAAGAGCATGGCCGACGCCAGCGCAGGCGCCGCCGAAGGCGCTGTCGAGCTTTTGAGCGAGGCCGAGAAATCGCTTGCCAAGGTTGCGGCAAGTCCGGACGCCGCAATCCGCGAGCGGGGCGGCTACAACCGCGCGAATTGCAGAGCCCAACTCGCCAAACAGGCTGCCGTCGCCGGGCAATACGAATTGGCTGCCGAGAAATTCCAAGAAGCCCTCGCCGCGTACGACGATTTCCTCCGGCTCTATCCCGACCACAAAGACGCCCGACACAACCGCGACCACATTCGCTACCTGCTCAAAAAGATGCTCCAGAATCCGCCCGACCAGCAAGGTCAAAACGGCGATCGGAACGAACAACAGGACGGTGACCAACAGAAGCAACAAGAAAGCAAAGACGATCAGCAAGCGCAACAGAGCGGTGAGGAAGAAGAGCAGCGGGAAGTCGACCAACAGAACGAACCGGCGCCTTCTGAACCCGATCAACAGCCACAAGACAAATCCCAAGAGCAGGGAGCCGAAGAGGAGGAGCAACAGGACCTCGACCGGCGCAATATTGAAGCGATCCTCGACTCCCTCGAGGATCTGGATCAGCGAGAGCTCTACGAAACGAAGTCCAAACAGGGTGGATATGCCAGCGGGGATTGGTGGTAATGGCTAAGTTCTTGTACATAGCCGTCGCGCTTACGGCCCTTTCGGCGACCGCCGCCGACCCTTCCGTGACGGCCCGGGTAGACCAAACCACCGTCTCCGTCAATACGCGTTTCGTCCTAACCGTCGAAGTCGAAGGAGAGCAGCTTGGCGAGCCGGTTATACCTGAAGTAGACGGGCTCATAATCGACACGCAGGCGTCCATTACTTCTGAGGAGTTCTCGTTTTCGAGCGGCACACGCATGCGCCGCAGCAAGGTGCGCGGTTACTACGCCGCAGCAACCAAGACGGGGCGCATCGAGATTCCGCCTATCGGTGTCCGCGTAGACGGCGAAATGCGCTACTCGGAGCCCATCGTGTTGACTGCGGTCAAGGGTGCAGCCGTTCCTCCCGAACAGGACAGCGGCAGTTCGCGCGACAGCAGGGGCGCGCCGAGCGGGCGCCAGTCCTCGGCGGAACTCACCTGGGAAGATCTTGTTTTCCTGCGAAGCGACGTGAACAAGAACGAGGTTTTCCAAGGCCAGCCTTTGGTGCTTACGCTCTCGGTGTGGCAATTGGCCGACACAAACCTAAGGCGATCGCACGGCAACGATCTCCGCGGCGAGCCCGCTATGGAAGGCTTCTACCAGAGCGAGGTCCGTGTAAACGAGACCTATGAAGTCTTGAATGGGCGCCCCTACAAGGTCATCCAGTACCAACGAACGCTGTATCCGACCACCACCGGCAAACTGACTATCGGTTCCTGGCAATGGACGGGGATCGTGCAGTGGGGCATCTCCTTGTTTAATCGACAGCGGCACGAGTTCCAGCTCGCCACGCCGGAACATGAAATCCTCGTGAAGCCGCTCCCGCCGCCGCCCGCAGACTTCAGCGGCGCCGTAGGCCGATTTGAACTCGCCGCGAACGTAAGCCAGCGCGAAGCGATGCAAGGCGTACCCATGAAACTCGTGGTCGAGATCCGCGGCGAGGGCAATCCCGACGCCATTGGCGAGCCGCAAATAGACAAGATCGAAAACGCGCACACGTCTGAACCCGATCGCGAAGCCGAGACAGACGGTCCCAGCGCAGTAAAACGGTTTACTTACGCGATTACGCCGTTGGAAAGAGGCGCCCTTACCATCCCAGCAGTGCGTTTCTGCTACTTCGACCCGGAAAAGGCCCAATACGAGACGGCCAGCGAAGGGCCGTTCACCGTCCCCGTGCTGGCCGCACCCGAGCAGCGCACCGTCGTGTTCCTGCCCGAGTCCCCCGACGGCAAACACGCGACCGTCGACGTGCTCGGACCAGGCATACTGCCCGAAATCGCCGCGCCGGGGCCGCTGCGTCCCTCGCGGCCTTCCCCGGTGATGGCCCCGGCCTTATTGGCGGCCCCGGTGCTCGGCTACGTCGGGTTTACTCTGGCCCTGCGCCGCAAACGGCGTTTCGAAAACGACACCGCGTTCGCGCGGGCTTACCGGGCGCGCGCGACCTGCCGGAAACGACTCCGCGCGGTAGCCGGTTGCGAAGACGCGCCGGACGCCCTGTACCGGGCACTCGTCGGATTCCTGGCCGACAAACTGGGCATCGAAGAAGCCGGGCTCACTTCGAACGATGCGGAGCGTGCCCTGACGGCACGGCGCGCCAATGCCGAACTGGCGAATACGTTTTTGCGGATCTTGCGGGCGTGCGAGCGCGCCCGATACGGGGGCGCTCAGTTGTCGCAAGACGAAGTGCACGCCCTGAGCCATGCCGCCCTAACGAATCTCGATGCGCTCGATGGCGCGCTCGGAAAGGAGCGGACCACATGAACGCCGTCTTTCTGGCCATAGCGGCAACGCTGGCCGCGAACGGGTTCGAGCGATCATTCGATCGTGCACTCGAAGAATACAAAGCCGGCGATTATGTGGCCGCGGCAGCAACGTACGAGCAGCTCATCGCGGAAGACATCGTCCACCCCGCCGTGTTCTATAATCTGGGCAATGCCTACTATCG
>DUZM01000284.1 GCA_013349485.1 Candidatus Hydrogenedentota bacterium
ATCTCGATGTACCGGTTCTACGTGAACGACCCGATCCGATTCCGGCAGTCTATTCGGGCAACCATCGAGCACGGCCACAACAACAACTTCAGCAACGACTACTCGAGCGTGGCGTTCTGGTATCAGGCCGAGCCGCACGCACCGTTCGAGAAATTGCCTCCCGTCGAGGAACGGCGGCGGCGGAAGGGCGACGACCCGCACGTACTGGCGTGCGCCGAGTTGGCCAAACTCCAAGCGACCTTGCGGCAGTACCATGGGCTGGTTGCGGCGAAGAAGATCGAACCGCCAGTGGAACTTACGCAGCAGGTATTCGACGCGCTGATACCCGAAATCAAGGACGCCTTTCTTGCCAAGGAATACCCGGCGATGATCGAAAAGTGCGGAATCTGCAACGACGCGTTAAGGACGTTCATTGCAGCGCACGAGTAACGGCGCCGGACAATTCCCCCGCAGATGACGCACTGATTCCCTGGACCCGCCAGTGTCGATGGCGACAGGCCACTTACGCAGGGCGGACGGGAAGTATCAGCGTGCTCGGGCACTCTTTGCCCATGTGGACCACGTTGTGGGCCACACGGAGGTTGTCGTCCGTGGGCAGGTCGTCGCCGGTGTTGGGATTTTTCTCGAAGCGGGGGTAGTTGCTGCTGGAGACGTGCAGCCCGATGCGATGGCCCGCGTTAACGATCAGGCTGATGTGCCATAGGTCGATGTCCAGCACGCCGATTTTGCCCGGAGGCAGCGTGTCGGGTTTTTCGAAGCCGTTTCGGAATTTGACGCGGAGGATGTTGTCGAGCATAAGGACTTCGCGTCCATCCGGATACACGTCAACGAGTTTTGCCGTGAAATCGGTGTCGGGTGCGTCGGACGACACGTAGAGCTTCACCCGGACGTTCCCGGTGATTTCGACGGCGGCCTCGAGCGGCGCCGTCGAGAACTTGAGCACGTCGGGCCGGCTGCTGACCTCGCGTTGGTCGAACGGCCCGCCGGGGATCGCCAAGTTCTGCCCACCGCGCGTTGGGCACGGGTCGGCGGGATCATAAGCGAATCGGGCTTTTGCGGTGGGGTGCCCGGGCGGCTCCTTGGTTAACAGCCCTTCGCCCGCGAGGTAGAACGGCGTCTCATCTGTCGGGAACGGCGGCCACGCATCGGCGGTGCGCCATTCGTTTCCCGGCGCATCGGGGTCTTCGAGGTCGCCGATTGTATAGTAATGCACCACCGGCTCGTCCATGATCCCGTTCCGTTCGCCTTTCAGCCAGTAGTCTATGAAACGCTTCTCATAGTCGGCGACGTCGAAGTCGAAGTTGTCCGGTAACACGAATTCGCCGGCCTCTTTTGTGCGGGCGTGTGTCCAAGGCCCTACAACGAGTTTCTGGTTGCCCCGCGCCCCCGGCCCGCCGCGTTCCTGACGCGTGATGAAACCGTTTATGGCCCCCTCCTGTAGAATGTCCCACCAGCCCCCCATATGCGTTGCGGGCGCGGTTATGTGCGGCGCCCGGGTCTCGCCGTCCAAGCGCTGCCAAAAGGTGTCGCAACAGGGGTGGCTTTTCCAGATGTCGATGTAGTGCGCGTTGCCCTGACCCTGAAGCCAGGTTTCGCACAGGGCCTTTCTGAATACGCCGCCCTGATACGCCATCTGCCCGTACATCTTCGAGGCGGCCACCCCGATGGTTTGACACGCCACCGACGTCGTCGCGCCCGCAAGCAGCATCTGGGTGATGCCGACCGCCGACCAGCCGCACGAGCCGACCGTGCCGTTACACCACGGCTGGCCCTTGAGCCACTCGACCGTATGCGCGCCGTCGCCCCGCCCGGGTTCCCAACCGTCGTCTCCAAAGACCGTGTCCTCGCCCTCGCTGGCAAACCGGCCCCGCGTGTCCTGGACGACGAACGCTATGCCGCGCGTAAGGAACTCCTTCGCGATGGGCTCGACGAGCGGGTTGGCCTTGTCATACACCATTCGCATTAGGACGACGGGAAACGAACCCTCGGGCGACGGCAGATAACAGTCCGTGGCCAGTTTCACGCCGTCAATCATGGGAACCGTGGCGGTTGCCACGCAGGCGGGCCGATCGATCTCGAAGGCGGCAGCGGACCCTCCGAGTAAACAGCGCAGAAGAAGCATTATGCGATCCCCCAGTGACAGAAGCTATCAAGGCGCCGCGCGTCCTGTGCCCCCGACACGCATTCCTAGCCGCCGGTCTTGTCCCCTCGGCGGGAAACGGGCAAGATCAACGCGCTCGGATATCGCGAACCCATATGCACCGTATTCTGCGCCGGCAGAGGATTCGGCTCGAAACGCGGCGCGTTACTGCTGGATACGTGAAGACCGATTCGATGACCCCTATTGAAAACGAGACTCGTAGACCATAGGTCGATTTCGATTTCCCCGATTTGGCCGACTGGCAACGGGTCGGGCTTCTCGAAACCGTTGCGGTATTTTACCCGTTGGATGCCGTCCAGAAACAACATCTCGCGGCCGTCCGGATACACGTCCAACAACTTGGCCGTGAAATCCGTGTCCACCGCCGAGGAGGAAACGTGAAGCCTCACGCGGACACGCCCGCTCACCTCGAGCGGCGCCTCGAGCGGCGGCGTTCGAAACACAAGGACGTCTGGCCGGGCGCCCAGGTCTTTCTGATCGTGCGGCCCATCGCCGAACTGTTGATACATAAGATTCTGGCCGCCGCGGGTCGGTACGGGATGCCCGGGGTCGTAGCTGAATGCCAATGCGCCTGCGCCAGCGGCGCCGACGTCTGTAACAAGCGCACCGTCGCTGCCCAGATAGAAGGCCGTGTCGCGCGTGCCGCTCGGCGGCCACCGGTCAACCGTCCGCCACGTATCACCCGGGGCGCCCGGCTCGCCGACAGCGCCCATGGTGTAATACAGCACCGTCGGCTCGTCCATAATCCCGTTCTTTTCGCCTTTGAGCCAATAGGCCAGGAAGCGATCCACAAGGTTTGCCTTTCCGCTCGGCGGCACGTCCTTCTCGTGGCCGTCGGGGAACTCGAGTTGCCCGGATCGGTCATGATGGCTCCATGGCCCCATAACGAGTTTCTGGTTGCCCTTCGCGCCCTCGCCGCCGCGATGCTGCCGCGACGTGAAACCGTCGATCGTGCCTTGCGAGAAAATGTCGAACCATCCGCCAATGTGCAACGCGGGCGCGGTGATTTCGGGGGCACGCGCCGCGCCGTCGAACCGCGCCCAAAACTCGTTGTAGGAGGGGTTCGCAGTCCAGTGCCCCCCATAATCAGACGCCTCGGCGATCGCCCAGCGCATCACGCCGCCCTGATAGGCCCACTGGCCGTAGATACTCGATGGCGACTCATCCAGGACCTGCGCGGCAAGTCTCTTCGTCGAACCCGCCAGAAGCATCTGCAGCACACCCATGGCTGATTTCTCCCGGGTGCCGATCTTCCCGTCACACCACGGTTGATCGAGAATCCAATCCACCGTTTCTGCGCCGTCTCGTTGGGCGCCCCATCCGTCACAGGCGAATCGTGCGCCGGCCGCGGCGCTGCTCTTGCCGGTTCCTCGCACGTCCTGTATCACGAACGCGTAGCCTTGACTCGTGTACCGCTTAACGTGGCGTGCGCCTGCGACGTCCGTCTCTTTGCCGTACGGCGTGCGGATAAGGATAACGGGGAAAGGACCTTTCCCCGCAGGCAGATAATAGTCCGTGGCCAGCTCCGCGCCGTCGCTCATTCTCACCATAGCCGTGCGGGGTTCCGAAGCGCACGCAGCCAAGGCCGTGAAAAGGCCGAAAACAAGATAAAGGCAAAGCCCATGCCGATCACGCACATTAAACCCTCCAACAATTCTGAGGTTAGGTCTGCAATAAACAACGTCAATTCGCGTCCGCGCCATCCTAGGCAAAGCGCTGTCGCAGTGTCAAGGAGCCGGACGCTGCCCCAATCGCCGCGTAGGGAATCTGAAATCGAAAGCTACGCACTCGGAGGGCTCGTGTCTTGACCCTGCGTTGGTCCATAACGCCTCACCAGTTGGGTGGCGCCTTCAAGCGACAGCTTGGTGGAATGGGCAAAGGCGTACCTGTGGGACACCTCCAAACAGAGTCTGAGATACTGTGCGAAGGTCATCCGGCGATTAGGGCCCTTCGTTTGCCTTGAGACTCGGGTTTGGCTCGGGTAGTATCTGGACGGCGGCCACGGCACGCCGACGAATTGGAGAGCCGGGATGGGACTTCGGCCGGAGAAACTGGAAAACCAACTCAATACTTTCGATCCGGCGCGGCGTAAGGAGGCGTTGGCGGGGCTGGTTGGGCTTGTGAAGGCGGGGGAGATCGCGTTGCCTGAGCCCGGATCGGCGGTCAACCTCCATTGCCACACGTTTTTCTCGTATAACGGCTACGGCTACTCACCGACGTTTTTCGCGTGGAAAGCGCGACGCGAAGGCCTGGCGGTAGCGGGCGTGGTCGACTTCGACGTGTTGGACGCCGTGGACGAGTTTCTTGAGGCGTGCGGGTCGCTGGGGCTCAAAGGTTGCGCCGGCGTCGAGACGCGCATATTCCTGCCGCAGTACGAGACCCGCGAGATCAACTCGCCCGGCGAACCGGGCATCGCCTATCACATGGCCGAGGGATTTGCGACGGGCGCCGTCGGCGACAAGACCCTGCTAAACAAGATGCGTGCGTTGGCCCGGAACCGAACCATCGGTATTCTCGAACGCGTAAATCCGTATTTTGCGCCGGCCGAGATCGATTACGAACGCGACGTGCTGCCGAGAACGCCCAAGGGCAACGCCACGGAACGCCATTTATGCGAGGCCTACGAGGCGAAGGCGGCGGAGTTGTTTGATGATTTGGGCGATCGCGCCACGTTCTGGGCAGAGAAACTGGGGACAAGCCCCGAACAGGTGGGCGCGTTATTCGCCGATTCGCCTACGTTCCAGGGCCTCATCCGCTCGACAACGATGAAACGGGGTGGTGTGGGTTACGTCAAGCCGGAGCCCAAGTCGTTTCCTACGCTCGACGAAGTTAATGCGTTAGCATTGGCCAACGGCGCCATACCGACGTACACCTGGCTCGACGGCACAAGCGACGCCGAACGGGATATCGAGGCCCTGCTCGACCTGCACATGGCCGCCGGCACGGCGGCAATCAACATCATTCCGGATCGCAACTGGAACGTCTCAGACCCGGATCTGCGGGCGACGAAGGTGGCAAAACTTGGCGCCGTGGTGGAAATCGCACAAGAACGCGGACTGCCTGTTGTTGTCGGCACGGAGATGAACGCCTACGGCCAGCGGTTCGTAGACGCCTTCGATGCGCCGGAACTTGAGCCGCACGCCGCGACGTTTCTGAAAGGCGCCCACATCATATATGCCCACACCTTGCTTCAGGCCGAAAAAGGCATGGGCTACCTAAGCGACTGGGCGAACGGCAACTTCGCGTCAGCCAACGCGAAGAACGATTTCTTTCGGCAGGTCGGCGAGGCGTTATCCCCCGGTGACCGAGAGCGTCTGGCGTCGATTACGCCGGCAATGAGTCCCGCCCAGGTGCTCGCCGCGCTCGGGGAGCAGCCTTGAACGAAAACGAAAAACATCCGAGCAGGCGGGCGATCGCCTTCGGAATCGCACTATGGGTTGTGTTCGCAATCATCGCGATCGGCATACGCGGCGTTCGGTGGGACGAAACATTCGAGCACGCCCAGGTGTTGACAGGCCAGACGCCCTATCCTGAAGGACACCCGTTGTTCCGATATGTCCGTGAGGCGTTCAGCATCCAGACGCATCTTTCTGCCGTCCTGCTTCGGGCCACGTCAAGCGCTACAGTCGTGTGCGGCTTCCGCAACGTGCTGTACCTGCTCACCACGGCGCTTCCGGCGTTTCTGCTGACTACGCTCGTGGCGCGAAAGGCGATATGGGGCCATGTGGCGGCGCTGCTGACGCTCCAACACGTACTGATCGAGTTCGACGGCAGCTATCCCCTTGCGGCCTGGCCGACCGTTTACTCGAACGGCGCCATCGGCGGCGGCTACGCGTTACTCGTGTTGTACTGCTTCGCGGCGGGACGGCTTGGGGCGGCGTTTTTTCTTACGGGTCTGATGCCTTGCGTGCACATTGGGCAGATGCCGCCTGTGATCGGCCTGGCCGTGTGTGTTGTCTGCTGGACGTGGCGGTGTGGCGATCGAACCACCATGCGGCGTGCCGTCCTGTTCGGCGTCCTAGGCGTCGCTGTCTCGGCGGCGTTCTGGCTCTTCACGCGGGCGCTTGCCGTGCCGCCGCCCCAGCAAGGGCCGTACTTTTCTACCGAAGCCGCCGGGCCCATTTGGGCCGGCTACACGCGTTACTACGATCAACACCGCCACCTGTTGCCCGGAAACGGCGTGGTCGGACTGCTGGGCGCCGTCCTGCTGGCCGGCGCAGCGGCGGCTCAGACAGGGCGCGACCTCAACCGCGCCGGCCCATTGACGTGGTACTTCGTCTACGCACTATTAGTGACGGTGGCCGTATTCGGCTCGTTCGCGCTCTCCAAGCTCTTCGGTGCGGCACTTCCATTTGCTCTGGTCGCCTGGATGCCCTATCGCTTGATTAATCATGTGCCGACTATCCTTCTCGCCGTTATTATCGGCCTCTTGACGCGCCGGTTCGGCGGTTCCTCAGAACTACCGCGCGCCAGCCTTCTGCTTGTCGGCGCACTCGTCTTCGGCACACTCGGGCCCGGCCTCGTGCGGCTCGTAGGTCGCGAGGCGTATGCCCGATACTTGACGCCCGAGGCCTGCGTGCTTTTCGTACTGTACGGCGCCGCGGTCGCGGCACTTTGCTTGCATCTGCGGCAGGAAAGGCAAAGCATCGTCAGCCTATGCGTGCCGGCGTTTGTGGCCGTATGCTGCCTGGCCATGTACCACCAATTCGGCGCCTTCTGCGCGGCGCTCGGGGGGACCTTGGCCCTCGGGCTTCACTGTGTGCCCGCATCGCCGGCCCCGACACCTCGTGCGCGCGGGCGGACGCTCGGCACGGCGGCGCTATGCGCCCTTGTGGCCCTGGCATTGGTGCACCGTGAATTCACGGCGCGGCGCCATCTTCCCGTCGAGCCTTTTCTGCAACGGGTGCGCGAGTACCTCGACGCCCGAAAGGCGCAGGACGCCATGCTAATCGGCCCGCCCAATTCGATGTTGATCCAGGCCAAGACGAATCGTCCCGTGTTGGCGGAGTCGGCCACCCCTTCCTTAATCAGTTATGTACCCGCGCTGGCTCCGTCAATCCAAAAGATCTTTGGACAACTGTACGGCGTGCGGTTTGACACAGAACCTGGCGACCGAGGCCGTCCATGGCAGACCGTTTGGGCCGAAAGGACCAAAGAACAATGGCGTGCGCTCGGAACCGAGTACGACTGCGCCTACGTTATTGCGGACGACTCGCTCGTGTTGGACCTCGCCCCCGTGCTCCGAGAAGGCCGGCAAACGCTGTACAAGCTGCCCGGCGCCGACGCAGACTAGCGCGGGACCTCGCTGAGCCAAAAGCGGCAGTCGCTACACTCACCCGCCGCGACGTGCGGGCATTGAGATTCCCAATCGGGTCGGCAGGGACACGTTTGGGGCTTCTTCAGCAGCCTTGCGGTTGCGGGTTTCGGCTTTACTCTGTTTGCCTAATCTCGCATAATACGGCCTTGTGCGTTATGCGGACGAAGCGCGGCGCGGTATGAAAAGTACCGGGCTGTATTTGAGAAAATTGGGGAGAGGCAATGGCCTTTGGGGGCGACAACGCAGAAAGCTACTATGACGAGGGCTTGACCGCCAGCATGCGGGGGGATTTGGCTCGGGCGGTGCAATGTCTCGAGCAGGCAATACACTTGGACCGCAGCTTTGTGCCGGCGTTCCACTTGCTTGCCAAATGCTACATGCGCATGGGACACGGCGAACGGGCCGCGAGGATTCTGGACAGTGTCGTCCGGGAACGCCCGGACCAAACGGCCGCCCGCCTCAACCTGGCCGCTGCGCTGCTGGCGATGGGCGACATCGAACGCGCCGAGCACCATTTTACCCAGATCGCCACGGCCGATCCCGCCAACGGGCGGGCCCTTTTGGGCCTATCGCGGGTACGGATGCAGCAGGGGAATTGGCGCGGCGCCGTCAACATGGCGCAGGCCGCCGAACGGTGCGCAGGACCCGGCATCGCGGTTTTGCTAACGCTGGGACGCGCCGCGAAACCCGCCGGCGACCTCGAACTGGCAACCAAAGCCCTCGAAGAAGCCGACGCCCTGCTCGAAAAATCCGTCGAGTTGAACCCGGATCAACCCGAGGGGTACTATTTACGCGGCGAGGTCAACTTCCTCATGGATAAACTGGGCACGGCCCTCGAACATTTCCGGCGCGCGGAGAATCGCGCAGAACGTGGCAAGACGTACACCGCGTTCGGCGAAACGTTTTTCTACGTGGACGTCTTGGCAAAACAGGGACTGTGTCTGCAACGTTTGGGCAGGAATGGCCCCGCCAAGGAAATTGGGATCCGAATTGCCGAAATCGATCCCGGGCACAAGATTGGCCAGGCACTTAGAGACCTCTGATGCA